>WJKT01000036.1 GCA_014728955.1 Candidatus Peregrinibacteria bacterium | reverse complement strand
CTTTAGTAGTGTGGCAGCGGGAATAATAGTAATTGGCTATGTATTTAATAGTTTTCCTATATAAGAAGCCACACTATGTGTCTTTTCATTTTCAACCGGTGTAAATATCTTTTTATTCATGTATAATAGAGGGAGAAACGTATGTTTTAGATGTCGTTTATGAAAAAAGGAAAAACATTTACTCATAAAAAATTTAATTCGTTTAACGGTGTTTTTGTCCCCACATTTTTAAGTATTATCGGGGTGGTTCTTTTCTTGCGTCTTGGCTTTGTTGTGGGAACGGCGGGTATTGTTCCAACTATCTTAATTATTTTACTTGCGGCCACCGTTACAGTTGCAACAGCGTTATCGCTTAGCTCAATTACCACCAATCTTAGAATAGAAGCCGGCGGGGCCTATTCCATTATTCGAAAAACACTCGGACTTGAAGTGGGCGGAAGCGTGGGTATTCCTTTGGTTTTAGCGCAAATATTTTCGGTTGTTTTTTATATTTTCGGTTTTGCAGAAGCATGGACGTATATTTTTCCGGGGCACTCTTTCCAATTAGTGGTGTATGCGGTTTTGGCATTATTGCTTTTACTGAATATTATTAGTGTCTCCATTGCTATTCGGGCGCAAATGATTGTGTTTGTTCTTATTGTTATTGCAATCATCAGTTTGTTTATCGGTGGTGGCGCCTGGTGGGAAAACTTAGAGACTGCGCACTATATGACTACCGGTTCGTGGGGATCGTTTTGGTGGCTTTTTGCTTTGTTTTTCCCGGCAATGACCGGGCTTCAGGCGGGCATTGGTTTGTCCGGCGAACTTACGGATCCGAAAAGGCAAATTGCAAAAGGTGTTTTATGGGCAATAGGACTTACTACAACCATTTATGTCGCAGTTGCTTTTTGGCTTGGAACCATTGCGGATCCTCAGCAGCTTGTGGACAATAATCTTATTATGGTTGACCTTGCGTTTTATGGACCGATTATTCTTGCAGGTATCCTTGCGGCGACCTTTTCGAGCGGACTTACGACGTTTGTTGCGGCTCCCCGTTTAATGCATGCTATGTCGAAAAACAAGGTGCTTCCTTTAAGTGAATTGTTCAGTAAAAAAACAAAAACAGGTGAGCCGTATGTGGCGATTATCTTTACGACGGTGATTGTATTTATTGCTCTTACCGCAGGGAGTTTGAATAAAATTGCGCCATTGCTTACGATGTTTTTCTTAATAACGTATGCGCTGATTAATATATCTGTCTTTATTGAGCAGTCGCTGGGAATGGTGAGTTTTCGGCCGCGCATTAAAGTCCCAAAATTTGTTGCATTGTACGGCTTTATTGCTTCCATTGTCTTTATGTTTGTTATCAGTCCCGTTGCCGGACTTATTTCGTTTACCTTTTTGATTGCCGTATACGCATGGTTGGTAAAAAGAAAGTTAAAAGCCGAAGAAGGTGATTTGCGATCGGGCTTATTTTTAACACTTGCCGAATGGGCTGCCAGAAAGATTATTACACTGCCGGAATCCACAAAGCACACCTGGAAGCCGAATATTCTTGTACCGGTGGTGATTACGCGAACGCTTTTGGGAAATTTCCCTCTCATTAAAGCAATCGCATACCCTACCGGAACCATGACTGTGCTGGGTATTAAGCTTAAAACCGAAAAAAAAGTACCTGACGCGGACGATATCACGCCAAAGGAGATTAAAGAGGAATTATCCGAACTTCCCGATATGGTTGATAAATTTTCGAATGAAGGAATTTTCACTTCTTCGTCAATTATCGAAACACATGATTATACCGAGGGAGTAAATATTTCATTGGAAGCGATAGGTGGACAGGTTTTTCATCCCAATATTCTCTTTTTGCCGTTCAAATCGGAACGGATATCAATAACAAATTTGGAAAAAATATTTGAAAAAGCTCATAAGCAAAAAATTGGAGTCGTTTTGTTTAATCGCGATGAAGAAGCCGGATTGGGATCGGAAAAAGATATACATGTATGGATTTCTCCGAAAGTTATTAAAAAAGAATTTCGGGACGACAGAAAATTTGATCTGGCAATGCTACTTGCATATCAGTTGTATCGAAATTGGTCGGGGAAGTTAACATTATGGATGTGTACAACCAAAGCCTCTACTGACAAGGCACGATATTATCTGCAAAAACTTATCTATGAAGCTCGTTTCCCATTGTCTACCGAGATTAAAATTTCAAATCAGTCGCTTGAAAAAACATTAGACGAAGCGCCGCAGGGTGATATCCATATTGTTTCAACTAATCAAGGGGATGCAAAATTTATTCACGATTTGCCAAAGGGAAGAAAGAAATCGTTTTTGTTTGTGGCTGATTCAACCGCTGAAGATGTTCTGGCGTAATAAGGAGGCTATGCTATTATTAGATTATGAAAACACGAGAACGGGCTATGCACATCTATAGGCAGACACCGGTTATTCTGGTCTTCAAAATACTCTGGATAGAGATCTTTTTTCTGGTGATTTTTTTGATAAGTACCGCACTGTTTAATTTTTTTGATTTGGAAGAACAATTTTGGGGGCCTTTAAGTGCACTATTTGTTAAAAACGCTGTATTGCAGGGGGTTAATATTATCGTGATTATCTATTTTATTTTAGATTGGCATAATCGGCGATATACTATTGATAAAGGGCAAATCATAAAGTCACGAGGGATTGTACGCAAGCGTGTTGAGACATGGGATATTGGTGAGATTCAAAGTGTTAAAGTTCGTCAGGGGATCATGGGAAGGATTTTTAATTACGGAACCCTGCAGTTTCGCATATTACTTATTGATGCCCGTATTTATTTTAAGTATGTGCCGCGTCCGCATGAGTTTGCCGCACTATGTGAAGAAAAAAAACAGAAAAAATCATCCGGCCCCGTAAAAGAGGCGATGTCTCATCATCGGTAGTATTGTAAAAAGTGGTTAAAATGTCCACCAGTGAAGTCCGCTGCCGATAATAATGATAATGTAGATGACATAACTGCCGAGTAATAGAGCACCGGTTATTTTTGTTAATCTCCACTTTTTGATTATGAGAATAATAAATGTGAGGATAACTGTCCCAAGTAAAATCAGCGCTGTATTAAACAGGTTTTCGCTTGCCACCATAATCGGTTTTCCCGTGATAAAAAGGGCTATAAGCCAGGGAAATCCAAGTCCGAACATGATATCGAAGTTGTTTGAGCCTACCGCATTGCTGACTGCCATGTCGGGCATTGTTTCTCGTGCCGCTTTAACGCTGGATAGTAAATCGGGGATGGAATTACCGGCTGCAACGATAAGAATGGCAATGATTACTTCGGGAATACCCGTAATATGAGCGATATTGATGGCACTTTCTACAAGAAACCAACTAACAATGCCGATTGCCGCAACCGATACGGAAAAGACGATGTATGCGTGATTTTTTGTGTATTCCTTTATGATGCTGTGAGGACCTTTCCCTTCAGAAGGATTTTTAACCGGGTCTTTATAGCCGAGTATTTTTTTGCTGCCTATAACAAAAAATAAATAGGTAATATATACGCTTAAAAAGATAAGCGGTTCATGTACCTGGATAGTGCCGTCATATAAAAAGAAAATAAGAAGCACGACCGCGACCGTATAAAAAAGCATGTCTCGTAAAAAAGGTTTCCAGTTGAGACGGACTTCTTTTACTAACGCGACTGCACCGATAATGACTAAAAATTGAAAAATGGCCGAACCTACAATGTTTCCTGTTCCAAGTTCAGCATGTTGTCCGGCTTTGAAAAGTGCAATAAGTGATATCGACAGTTCGGGGGCACTTGACCCCAGCGCCATAAGCGTTGCGCCCGTTGCTTCCGAAGAAAGATTCCATTGTTGCCCTATTTGTTGCAGAGATGGCGTAAAATAGCGATTGCAGACAATCGACAGGATATAAAAAGAGACCGATAAGATAAGTATCCACAGTATAATCATGCCCACAGCGTACGCCACATAGCTTTGTTTTACAAAAAAAAAATTTAGTGTTAGGGTAGGTTTTTAACCTTAACCCTCTTATCATGGACATGCAGCCTTACTTGGATAAAATGCAGGCCCTCTATGATATGGTTGCTGCAGATCTTGAAAATCGTAAAGCTGATTTTGAGTTGGATCAACAGGATTTGGTTGCTGATGTTGAAGACCAGCTTGATGAGCTTAAAGAGCGCATGGATGAACTTCGTGATGCAGGTGAGGATAAACTTGAAGACCTAAAGGAAGATACGGAAGATTTGATGGATAGCCTTGAGGAAAGTTGGAACGATTTACTTGATGACATGAAGGCATAACAGCTTTCGTATGGTATGTATTGAAAAGCGCCTCTCCCGAGGCGCTTTTATTATTCGTTATCGTCCTTTTTGGCGTAGTCTTCCAATTCTTTTTCCGTCATACTTTCGTACATGTCCTTGGAAGCTCCTTTGAGCTTCGATTTGGGCATGTCGCCACGCTTGGCGGCAAGTGCCGCTCCGGCTGCTTTTCGTTGTTTCTCGCTTTTAGCGGGCATAGGGAACAATTAACAATATAAAACTTATTGTATGGGGGGATGTTTTGTGATGAACGTTGTGATTTCGTCAATATTATCTGAAGCGAGTATCATTTTTTCGTATTTTTTTCCTTTTGCAAAATGTTTGATGAATGGAAACAGCCCTGATTTTTTTTCCCAAAAGTCGGTATCAAAAAAGATCATGGGGCTTATATATCCTTGTGTTTTATAATGATTTTGTGTGAGATCCGCGAATACTTCTTGCATGGTGCCCGCACTGCCGGGTGCATAAATAACCCCATAAAGCGATGCCCCGAGCAGAACATCTTCTCGAATTGAATTTGCAAAATATTTGGCGATATGGGTTGCAAAAACATTTGATGGTTCGTGTCCAAAAAACCATGTTGGAATGGCAAGACTATCTGCTCCATCCGGATATTTTTTTAACACGGTGCATGCCGTATCAACATAATCATGATGTTTGGCATCGGGAGTTTTTGAAAGCATTGCAATGGCATCTTCAAGTTCCTGTGGAGAATAATGCGCAAAATATGCCCCCAGGTTGCCGGCTTCCATAACGCCGGGTCCGCCTCCCGTCAGAATAAAATAACCTTCTTGTGCCAAATGCTGTGCAATCATTGCTACTTTGGTATACGCCTTTTCATTGCGCAATACTCCGTGGCCTCCCATAATACCAACACATTTTTTTTCAGTCATCCCGTTGCTATCCATGCCAATGATGGTGTGTAGCGCATCGTCAATAGCATGATCATGGATGCGTTGAGCAAGTGCTTCGTTAATGTCTGCACTATAGCGTTGATTATTGAAATGCGTATAAATTTTAAAATCTACACTTTGATCGTTTTTCGGATCGTAGCCATCCATTAATTCTTGCCATGTATATAAATTTTTTCGATAAGGATTATAAGGATATCCGACAAACTTTGGATAAATGAACGCTCCTTTTTCTCGTAAAATAGCTTCTGTTTCTTTGGACATTTTGCATCCGAGAAACGCAGTATTTGCCATTTTAACATTGGCCCAATCAATATCCGCCTTTGTGAGATCAAGATCCTGAATTGTCAGATTGAGAAGCGAGTTCCCATGATTAATAAGATCTTTAATTGATTCAATTCCCTGAATAAGTTTTTTCATGAAAAAGTACGTGATTTATTATTGCGTGGCGATGTTGTGTTGCTCTGCAACCCATTCAAGCCCGTCGGGATAGGTACTTGCAAGCGGTGAAAGAATAAGGCCGATAAAAATTGCCAGCATAACCGGCAGAGCGACAGCTTTTCTAAAGGCTGTGCTTGATACTTCCGGGAGCATGGCCAGAACAAACCCGGCGGTAATCACTCCTTCTCCGATGCCGATAAGCGCATGAACTCCAACCATTGCCGATGCGACGGTTGCAAAATCCGTAACGCCCGCCAGAGCCAATTCGGCACTTAAAACAAGTGAGGCTATAACAACCGAAGCCCAAGCCGTCAAACCTAAAATAACTCCTTTTGATATTGCCGTTGATTCCTTTTTAATAAACTTTCGGGCGATCCACATAATTGGTGCGGCAACAAGAGCCATATTTAAAATATTGGCTCCCAGTACAGAAATTCCTCCATCTGCAAAAAATACCGCTTGTACGATGACGACAAGTGAAACCGATAAAACGCCGAACGGGATGCCTAGAAGTGCCATAGCGAGCACGGCTCCGATTACATGGCCGGATGTGCCGTTTTGTACAGGGTAATTAAGCATCTGAAGTACAAAAACCAAAGTTGTTATAGAAAAAAAGTATTGGATTGAAGGTTTTTTCTCAGCTTTGTATGCGTGATAGGCGGCTGCTCCGATAGCTGCGATAGATACGCCCGCTGTTACAGGACAAATCGCTCCTTCCATCATCGAACTTGGAATATGCATGATAGGGAAAATTATTAAATATTACGTGCCTACTTTACCATATCGGGCAAAATATTTTGACAATATTTTCTATTGGGCATAGTATAGTTATGAAACATATTTCATAATTAATATGAATGCCACGACCACGAAAAAGAAGAAGAGTGCGAGGACGGTACAACGAATATTATTTTAAACCAAGTGGCGTACGGCTTTCATCGCTACAGCAAATCGATCTCACCTTTGATGAAATAGAAGCGCTTAAGTATGTAGATTTGGAAGGATTAACCATGGACGAAGCTGCCGAACACTTAAACGTATCAAAACCAACCGTTTGCAGAATAGTAAACGGTGCGCGTAAAAAAATTGCTGATGCTGTAATAAACGGCAAAGCAATAAATATCTCACAATATTACTTAACCAATAAAACAATGCCAAATCAAGATGGAACAGGGCCAAACGGAGAAGGTCCACAAACAGGACGCGGAATGGGAAATTGCGATGGAGCAAAGCCCAACAATGCTAAACAACCGCTGCGAAAAGGTTTCGGACGAAGGCCCGGCTTTGGACGTGGAGCGGGAAGACGAGGTGGAGGAAGAGGACGACGATAATCGATATCACACAAGGGGTTGACAAAACGAAAGAAATTGTTAAAATAAACCTCTACTTTTAATGTGATACGGTATGGAGCAACACGAATCCGGAGATAACAAAAAAGAGCTCTCACCCAAAGCGGGAACGTTTGATATTCGTCAGACAGCTCAGGAGTGGATACAAACTATTGATGGTGTATCCAG
>WJKT01000035.1 GCA_014728955.1 Candidatus Peregrinibacteria bacterium | reverse complement strand
GGGATATGGTGTAAACTTGCTATTGAAAACAAAAGATCGTATTTGACTCCCCGTGGTAATTTTAATAAATCTGCGACTAAAAAATGTGTACTTGAGTAATTTTTTTGTGCAAGTTTAATGAGCGCTTCATTGTTGTCAATTCCGGTGTACGTAATGTCGGGAATGTCACGCAAAAACCCATAAAGTCTTCCGTTACCGCAACCAACATCTGCAATGGTATTCCCCGGGGTAATATATGGTTTGAAGAGCGAAAAATCTTGCCACGGTCGCTGTCTTGTTTGAGAAAATTCCGAAGCAATGTGGGTGTAATCTTCGTGTACTTTCTTTAGCAATTTTTTTGCAGTGTTCTTGTTCATGCAGTACAATGTAAATCCGCTTGATATTACCTTACTAGAAAGATATATGAACCGCAAGCAAGCTGATATATTGGAAGAATTGGTTAAGGAGGCCTTGGATAAAGATATACGTTCTCAAAAAGAGTTACAGGCTCTTAAAAATGAGTTTTGCAAACGATACTCAATAAGTTCTCCAACCAATGTATCATTAATAAAGACCTACAGAAGCCTTGTTAAAGCTGGAGCTATTCAAAAGAATCACTCGTTTTTAAAGCTTATACGAAAAAGAAAAATTCGATCACAATCGGGCATAGCTAATATAACAGTGCTTACTAAAGGATACAGTTGTCCGGGTAATTGTATTTTTTGCCCTACCGAACCGGAAATGCCCAAGAGTTACCTTTCAAATGAGCCCGCTATGATGCGTGCAATATTGAATGATTTTGATGCGTATCGTCAAGTTACCAATCGGCTTAAAGGATTGGATCGAACCGGGCATCCAACAGAAAAAATTGAGATTATAGTAGCGGGGGGAACCTTTTCATACTATCCAAAACGGTATCAAACCAATTTTATACGCGGTGTTTATAATGGTTTAAACGGCAAAAAATCTCGATCATTGGCTGAAGCACAGGCATACAACGAAACTGCGAAGCATCGATGTGTTGGTTTATCACTTGAGACACGTCCGGATTGGATTAATGAAGAGGAAATTAAAAGAATGCGAATGTTGGGAGCAACAAAAGTGGAAATTGGCATACAATCTTTGGATGATGAAATTTTGATTGCAAATAAACGCGGACATGGCATTGATGCTGTGAAGCGAGCAATGAAGCTTCTTAAAGACGCAGGTTTTAAAATCAATGCGCATATGATGCCTAATTTATATAAAAGCTCTATAAAAAAGGATAAAAAAGTCTTCAAAGAACTGTTTGATAATCAGGCGTATCGGCCCGATTGGCTCAAAATATATCCATGTGTCGTAACGCCGTATTCTCAATTGGAAGCACTTTATAAAGAGGGAAAACATATCCCTTATAATGATGAGGAGTTAATAGAACTAATGGCATCATTAAAAAAGATGGTTCCCGAATATGTTCGTATTGCACGGTTGTATCGCGATATTCCTGCAGAAAGTATCGTTGGAGGGTCAACATTATCCAATCTGCGTCAATATGTTCATCAACATATGGCTAAAAAAGGGGAGAAGTGTAGGTGTATACGTTGCAGAGAGATAAAGCAGTCAATCCCTCGTCCGGAAGATGTTGAGCTTATTATTCGTGAATATGCCTCTTCAGGCGGAAAAGAATTTTTCTTAAGTTATGAAGATGTCAAAAATGACAAACTGATTTCTTTTTTACGACTTCGTTTTCCGTCTCAGTTGTATTCGCATAAAAACCATTTTATTCCTGCACTTGAACAAACGGCAATTGTTCGAGAACTGCATACCTATGGAGCTCATTTAGGGTTACACAGTAGGAGGAAAAGTGCTGTGCAGCACCAGGGATATGGGAGAAGATTATTGGAAAAAGCACAGCAATTATGCAAACAAGAAGGGGTGCCGAATCTTGCGGTTATAAGTGGTATTGGGGTGCGGGAATACTATCGAAAACGTGGATTCTCTCGTAAAGGCACCTATATGTCTCGTACTATCGATTTATGATCGGCCGTCGAAAAGGCTTCCGGGTTTTAGAACGACTCGGGCTGCTTTACGTACTTTATCAACAACAGAATCAGAGGTGCTCGTTTGCTTTTTCGCGTCTTTTTCCGAAACAGAGTTTTCCTCTACATAAAGGCCTAGCCAAGCGGTTAATAATTCTTCTTTAAAGCTATTTTGCTGAATAGGTGGCATTTGTTTGACGACATAATCCAGGATTTCTTTGTACCCAGCGGGTAAGAGAGCTGTAATATGTTTGGTGATTTCAGCTATTTCTTTTGTTAAAGCTGTTTTTCGCTCTTCTTGATTGTTTTCAAATCCTTGATATTGTTCAATTTGATCACCTAAAAGAAAGAAATAATATGTAACATCGCGTTGTTCTTCAGGAGACAATTTTGCATAATAATTCAAAAGGGAAGCGGGGAAGTCCTGATCTTTAAAAAGATCAGTTGTTGAACCGTTCGCAGCATTGTCGGTATCGGTTATCAACGTTTCAGGGGTATCATTCTTAGAAGTCATTACATAGTGGTTTAAAAAATTGATAGGTGAAACATATACTATAAGGTAGGTGAGTGTCAACCCTGTCTCTATAATTTTGCACAATATATCTTGTGCAAACTAGTGTAGGATATAGAAGAGTGAGGGTGCCTTGATCGTGTCTATAGCAGGATTTTTATTGATATTACTATGACAGATAATTTCCTACCCTTCTTTTGCCGCATAAAAAAGCCAATAACTCAAAACTTTCGATTTAAGCCGTTTTTTTTGTTTTGATGACCTGTACTACCTTTTTTGTAAAAAATAAAATGGTCTTTTTCTTCGTTTCACTCTTTTTTTTTGATATAGTTAATTTCCCTGTTTTGATTTTGTTTTTTATTATATGTCGCACCATTTTCTTCTTATTGATAATTATGATTCATTTACATTCAATTTATATCAACAATTGAGTGTTGAATCTAATGCAACCATTGATGTGATTCGCAATGATGATGTTTTTTTTACAAAACTTGACAGAGTTAAAAAGTATGACAAGATTATTGTTTCGCCGGGTCCCAAACGTCCTGTAGATGCAGGTATTTCATTAGCTGTTATTAAAAAATATTATACACAAACCCCTATTTTAGGCGTCTGCCTGGGGATGCAATGTATTAATGAGGTGTTTGGGGGAACTACTATAGCCTCTCCCCTCCCGGTGCATGGTAAAACCTCGATGATTGTTCATGATGAAGAGGGGCTTTTTAACGGCATAAATAAACCTTTTACTGTTGCCCGATATCATTCTCTTATTATTGATAATGTTCCCAAGGAACTTCGTATTATTGCACAAACAAAAGAAGGAATCCCCATGGCTGTAGAGCATACACGATTTCCTGTTTTTGGTGTGCAGTTTCATCCTGAATCGTTTATGAGTGATTATGGCTCTATTCTTATACGTAATTTTCTTACTGTTTCATGATTTTAGATATTCCCGTCATCCGTAACTTTCGTGTAACGGAGGTGGAGACAGACAGGTCGCCCGACGAACTTTATGCCCCATTTGCAAAGCAATCATACAGCGCTTTGCTTACAGGCAAAGGCGGTACTGATAATAGCCGCTATTCTTTTATAGGAATAAATCCTCTGTATGTTCATCGATCGTCTAAAGAGCCTTTTGACGAGATCAATCATCTTATTGATCATTATTCTGTTAAAGATTACGATTATCCCCTTTCTTTGTGGGGTGGAATCGGGCTGCTTTCGTATGATGCATTGCATACTATAGAGTCAATTCCGCACACGACACGTGATATGTATGATTTCCCGTTATTAACGTTTGTTTTTTATAAAGATTTTATTGTCGTTGATCATCAAAAACAAAAAACATATCTTATTCAGGCTCAAACGGATACGACGGAATATACTCGTAGTGCCTTAATTTTAGAGGCGAAAATACCTTCTTATACAGCGAGCGTTTCAGGTAATACAACAATGATTGATAAAAAGTCATATGTTAAACGTGTGGGACGTATTATAGATTATATTAAGAAGGGAGATGTTTATGAAGTAAATCTTTCACATCAGTGTGCAACTCCGTTTTCAGGAGATGCTTATGCGTTATTTCAATCTTTGTATACAAGAAATCCCGCACCATTTTCAGCATATCTTTCCTTTGGTGATAGCGCAGTATTATCAAATTCTCCGGAACGATTTTTATATGCACGTCACAACTATGTTGAAACTCGTCCTATCAAAGGGACAGCTCCTCGTTTTGCAGATCCAAAGCAAGATGCTCAGTCTAAAAAGGCGCTTTTATCTTCCGAAAAAGATGCTGCCGAATTGGCAATGATTGTTGATCTATTGCGCAACGATTTAGGAAAAATTAGCACTATTGGATCGGTATGCGTTAAAGAACATCGGCGTGTTGAGGCGTATCGAAAGGTATGGCATATGCTTTCGATTATTACCTCTCAGCTACGTGATACTGTTTCCTATGGTGATCTGCTTCGTGCATGTTTTCCTGGCGGATCAATTACAGGGTGTCCGAAAATTCGCAGCATGGAAATTATTGATGAGCTTGAGGATTATAGCCGACATGCATATACCGGTAGTATTTTTATCGCTAATGATAAGCGTTTGGATTCAAATATTATTATTAGAACACTTATTGCAGCTGATAATATGCTTTATTTTAATGTTGGGGGGGCAATTGTATACGATTCTGTTCCGGAAAAAGAATATCAGGAAACGCTTGATAAAGCAGCGAATATTATGGCTGTTTTGAATGACGCCCGTCATTAATCTTTAACATATACATCATCCAGTTCCGCAATTTTCTGCTGTAATCGTGGGTACTGTTTCAATGTTGCGTCTTCTTCCAATATGGTTTGTGCTTCTTGGCGAGCCTTTTCAATCGTTACCGAGTCGGTTAATGATGCTAGTTTTAAATCGGGAATGCCACTTTGACGTACACCGTAAATTTCTCCCGGTCCACGCAGGGTTAAATCGATTTCGGCAAGTTTAAAGCCCGATGAATAGGTCACCATAGATTGTAAGCGTTGTGATGCTTCCGGTGACTGATTCCCCGTAAAAAGAAAACAATATGACTGGTGCTTCCCTCTTCCAACACGTCCTCTAAATTGATGCAGCTGCGAAAGGCCAAAACGTTCAGCCCCTTCAATAAGCATAATAGTAGCATTGGGGACATCAATACCAACTTCCACCACCGATGTGGACACAAGTATATGGATTTTATTGTCGGCAAAATCTTCCATAATTTTATTTTTTTCTTTGGATTTTAATTTGCCGTGGAGCAATCCAATTTCATGGTGCGGGAAAATATGTTCTTTAAGGTGAGCATATTCTTGTTTTACCGATTTCACGCCAAGAGTATCGGATTCATCTATAAGGGGACAAATGACAAATACCTGCCTCCCCTTTTTTATTTGATCTTCAATCCATCGATAGGCGTCGATTCGTTTTTTCTCCGGGATAAGACGAGTAATAATTTCTTGTCTTCCTTTAGGCATCTCATCAATAATGGAAATATCCTGATCACCATATAGTGTCATCGCTAATGTTCGTGGTATTGGTGTTGCCGATAAACTCAGCAAATGAGGGCTTCCAAAACTTTTCAATACACTTCGTTGTTTAACGCCGAAGCGATGTTGTTCATCTACAACCGCTAATCCCAAATTTTTAAATCCTATTTTTTCCTGAATAAGCGCATGAGTTCCTATAACAATATCTATTGTGCCACTTTTCATTTGTCTGACGCACTGTTCTTTTTGTTTCTGTGTGGTGCTTCCCGAAATAAACTGGATATTAAATCCATAGGACGACAGAAACGAATAAATACTGGTATAATGCTGCTTTGCCAATATTTCGGTTGGAGCCATAACGGCACATTGAAAACCGGCTTTTACCGCATTAAGCATAGCTGCAACTGCAACAATCGTTTTTCCTGAACCTACATCTCCTTGAACCAGCCTGCTCATTGGATACGGTTTCTCCATATCTTTTAAAATACTGTAGAGTGTCTTTTTTTGGGCGTCTGTCAGTTCAAACGGAAGTGTATGTATAAATTTTTTTACCGCCTCTATGTTTTGCGGAATAGCAATTTTTTCGTGTCGTGCCACTTGTTGCCATTCCCATTTCTTTTGTAGTGCTCTCAGTTGCAGCAAAAATAATTCATCAAATCCAAGACGCTCCCGTGCTTTATTGAGTAGCTCTTCATTTTCCGGAAAGTGTATGTGTTTTATGGCTTGACTGAGAGACAAAAAGCCATTTCGCTCCCGGACGTTCTCGGGCAAATAGTCTTTATAATATTTGGTCCATTCATCAATAAGAGGTTTGATTTTTTCTCGTATCCATTTTGATTTAATACCTTCCGTTTCATGGTACACCGGAACGATGCGTTCGCTGTGGATTTGCTCTTCTTTTTGTAATTCAAAAGCGGGGCTTTGCATAGTTATTTTTCCAAAGCCCATTTTCACTTTGCCAGTCATAATAACTTGATTCCCGTTATACAATACTCGTCTAATATATGGTTGGTTAAACCACACAACATTAATAGTGCCCGTATCATCGGTTAATGTTGCCATTGTCATGAATTTCCCGCTTTTTGTTTTTCTGTTAAATATTCGGCTAATGGTTCCCCGTATTGTATTGACCTCTCCGAGCGCAACGTCCCGAACAGGTGTAACGTCACTTCTGTCATTATAGGTTCGCGGAAAATGAGACAACAAATCATTTGCGGTCGTAATACCCATATTCTTCAACCGGGATAAGTGTCTGGACGTGGTACGCAAAATATCTTTAAGAGGTGTATCGAGCATTATATGTTTTTTTGATAAACAACAACACTAGTAGTGCTTTAGTGTAACGCAGCAATCGATGAAATACAATTATTTTCCTATCACTCTGAGAAAACGTCTCTTCCCCACTTGAATGAGGACTTCTTTCTCAAAATTTATGTCGGTATCAATATCCTGTACTTTTTCTTCATTAATTCGCACTGCACCCTGTTGTACCAAACGACGTGCCTGACTTTTTGAAGGGGCCAGGTTGTTTTCAGCAATAAGGTCTATAAGCGGCATTGATGTGCCGTCGAGTTTTTTTAACGGTATCTCGTCGGGGACCTGATGGTGGCTAAAGACCGTGGTAAAATGTTCTTCGGCTTTTTGAGCCGCTTCTTCTGAATGATAAATTGTGACAATTTCTCGGCCTAAACGTTTTTTAAATTCCATAGGGTTGTCACCGTCTTTAATTGCTTGTTTTATCTCGTCAATTTCGGATAACGGGATCTCTGTAGCAAGTTCAAAATATTTTACAATAAGATTGTCCGGGATACTCATTACTTTTCCGAACATATCATTAGGGGCATCATCAACAGCGATATAATTATTCTCTGACTTCCCCATTTTCTTTGTACCATCAGTTCCTTCAAGAATAGGTACCGTGAGAATATCTTGCGGTGTTTGATCATATGCTTTTTGTATAGTTCTTCCGGCTAAAAGATTAAACGTTTGGTCGGTACCGCCGAGCTCAAGATCTGCTTGTATAGCAACCGAGTCATACCCTTGCATAAGCGGATAAAGAAATTCGTGCATTGAAATGGGCATATTCTTTGACACTCTATCTTGAAACATATCCCGTTCCATCATTTGTGCAACGGTAAAACATGAAGAAAGCTGTACAACATCGGCAAACGATAGTTTTTCAAGCCACTCTGCATTCCATCGAACTTCAACTTTATCAATATCAAGCAGCAGTTTCACCTGATCTAAATATTTTTCTGCATTTTTCTCCAGTTGTTTTTTTGTTTTTGCTTTACGAGCCTCCATTTTACCGGTTGGATCTCCTATTTGACCTGTAAAATTACCAAAAAGCAAAACAATTTTATGCCCCATATCTTGGAACTCTTTGAGTTTTTTGATGACAACCATGTGTCCGATATGTAAATCGGCGCCTGAGGGGTCGATACCAAGTTTTATGGTTAGTTGCTTGCCTTTTGCAAGCTTCTTTTTTAATTCTCTTTTTTGTATGACGTCAACTACGCCACGTGAAAGAACCGCATTTATTTTTTCTTCCGATGTTTGTATCATAATAAGCATTGATTAGGTGGTGCCCTGTCAATGATATGGTTTTTATCCCCTCTTGTAAACAATATTTATAGAGAAACAAAAAAGCAGAAGCGCGCTCATCTTCTACTTTTTTGGGCTTCTACTCTTTTGGTGTAGCTAGTTCGTCAGAGTTCTGTGACGCCAACTAACTAGCTGCACATCTATAATAAGGTGTTTGACGTACATTATCAAGATTTTATGACAGTCGAGCCAAAGAGCTTGATTTATTGTTATGTTAATGCAATAATAGGACTGTTGGTGATTACAAACAACAAGAAATGCTTAGCGGTATTCTAAAAAAAATCGGTCTTAATGAAAAAGAGGCACATGTGTACCTGTCTCTTCTTGAACTTGGGTCGCAGCCTGCAAGTGTTATTGGAAAGAAGGCGCATATTAATAGATCAACCACCTATCTTGTTCTCGATAGCCTTATTCAGAAAGGATACGTTAATGAACATGTCCGTGCTGATGTTAAATATTTTGCTGCAGCTGATCCTCAGGTTATTGTCCAAAATTTAGAACAACTTAAGCACGCTGTTGATGAAAACAGGAAAGAATTGGTTAATTTATTACCCGAATTTTATGCATTAACTAATCCTCTTAGTATTAAGCCAAAAGTACGATTTTATGAAGGTGAAGAAGGGGTAAAACGAGCAATGAACGATTCCCTTAATGCCAGTAAATCATTGTATGCATGGAGTGCATTTGACTCGTGGTTAAAATCAACTCCCTCTTTGCAAAAATATATTAAAGATTATGCTC
>WJKT01000034.1 GCA_014728955.1 Candidatus Peregrinibacteria bacterium | reverse complement strand
ATGGCGTGGTCTGTCTGTATACACATATCGTCTACCAAATGACCAATAATTTCGCCGACACAACGTTGAATATATGCCGGGTCATCAAGAGTAATCGAGGGATACTTTTGAAGGACATTTTCATGTGCCATACGCCATAACGCCACCTGATTTAATGTTTCCAGAGAGAGTAATCCGGAACGGAGGCCATCATCAATATCGTGTCCCGTATATGCTATTTCATCGGCTCTATTTACCACTTGTGCTTCCAGATGCGGTGCTCGTTTAAAAGTAACGTCAAATTGATCATAGGTGCTTTTGTGTTTCATTAATCCCTCACGAACTTCTTGTGTCAGATTGAGATTTTCAATTTCATCGACCACATATAAACTGTGCCTGTTGTGTTCAAATCCTTCATCGTATCCTTTTTCACGCATAATGGTGTTTAGTTCCTGTTCGCCCGCATGGCCAAACGGAGTGTGCCCGATATCATGTCCCAATGCAATGGCTGTTGTAAGATCTTCGTTAAGCCCCAATCGCCGTGCAATACTTTGTGCTATAAAAACAACCTCAAGTTCATGAGGCATACGGGTTCTGTCGTGATCGTCTCTGTCACCTTCTTCTTTTACTTGGGTTTTTCCGCCAAGTCGACGAAATGATTTTGACCAGATGATCTTATCAACATCTCGTTGAAACGGTAAACGGTCGGAATGATCATCTTCTTCTTCGTGTAGTCGTCCCACGCTGTCAGCGCTTTTTACGGCGTAGGAAGCTAATTGATCGGCTTCTAATTGTTCCAGATCCCGACGTTTTCGTAACATAGATACTACATATAGTGGATGGGCCTTGAATTATGACATAAGTTTTCGAAAAATCAAAAAGACTTTTTAATGTTGTGCAAAATGCTTCAAGGACGTACAGTAACACCATGAGTACAAAAAAAACATTATCGACATACATACGACAATTTCTTGAATATACCGAGGTTGAGCGGAATCAATCTCATAAAACGGTTGAAAATTACAAACACTATTTAGAGCGGTTTTTATCGTGGTACGGGGATAAATCTCCACATACCATTACTTTGCAGGATATTCATAAATATCGTCTTTTTCTGAATCGTTATGAGGATGATCGAGGAAGAACACTTGGTGTAAAAACACAAAATTATCATGTTATTGCGTTGCGTGCTTTTTTTAAGTATCTCATTAAAAATGATATTCAAACGTTACCTCCCGAAAAAATAGATCTGCAAAAAATTCCGGAACGAAGTATAGAATATTTAACCCGTGAAGAATTGGAACGATTGTTTGATAGTGCACATTCGGATGGTTTAATCGGATTGCGCAATCGGGCGATTTTGGAAACGCTGTATTCGACGGGGTTGCGCGTAAGTGAGCTGGTCAGGTTAAATCGTTCTCAAGTTGATTTGAAACGAAAAGAATTCATGGTCAGAGGAAAAGGGCGCAAGCCGAGGATAGTATTTTTGTCCGAGAGGGCTGCGCGGCATATAAAAGCATATATGGATGCCCGTGACGATAATGTTGAACCGTTATTTGTTAATCATGGGCGATCACGAAAAGGTGATGATATAACGCAGGGAGAAAAAAGACGATTAACCAGGGTGTCGATTGAAAACATTGTGCGCAAAACAGCTCGTAAAGCGGGTATAATCAAAAAAGTAACCCCTCATGTACTTAGGCATAGCTTTGCAACGGAATTATTGCTTAACGGGGCAGATATTCGATCGGTGCAGGAATTGCTTGGTCATTCTTCCATTACGACTACACAAATTTATACACACGTTACTAATAAACGGTTACGTGAAATCCATGAAAAATATCATCAATAGCTTTTTAATATGCAGTTATCTTTTGAGAAGCATGATGATGTCTTTTGTAATGGCGCGAGTTGCAAACAGTGAAATGCCGTAGACGCCGCCGCCAATGACAACCAATACCAGAGCTCCGTACTCAGATAATGCACCAAGCATCGGTTCTTTGAGTAGCCATACGACACCTCCCATCATTAATGCGGAAATCAATGTTTTGATAGGACGTTTTAATGATATTGAAAAAGAAAGGTAGCGCTTTGCGGTTGTTAGTACCAAAATAAGGACGAGGATTTCTGAGGCGACCGTTGTAACCGCCGCCGCCGGGAAGCCGTATAGGGGAATGACAATCAGGTTGGCTACTAAATTAAAGACCGCACAGGCGCCGTTTATCCATAGTAACTGAGCTTGGCGACTAATCGCAATGAGAGTGTAATTGAAAATAATATTGAGAGAACCAAGTACAAACGAAAAGAGGATAATTTGCAATGCAAGATCCGATCCGTAGAAACCCTGTGCCACATTACTTACATATTCGGGCGTACTGATAAGAAAGATTAGGGGCTTGGCCAAAAGAAGACCGCCGACTAAGAAAGGAATACTTAAAATAAATTGAAAGTCGAAGGTGTACTGTAAAACACGTTTGTATTTATCCCCTTTTTCTTTAATGAACTTGGTTAGTGTGGGTAATACCGCATTCATAAAAAAGAGTGGCAATAGCGCCAAAGCTTCACGCATGCGGACGGCAACCGCATATAACCCTTCCTCTTCTTTTCCTCGAATATTGTAGATAAGAACACCATCTATTCGAAAATAGAGATTGCTTAAAAAAAGCGCCAATCCGTAGGGGGCCGCTTTGCGTAATAATGTTTTCATTAGCACTTTGTCATACCGAAATCGAATTTCGGTATATCTGCTGACAATAAGTATGCTGAGTAAAAGCATAACCGCACTGGAGATAACTCCTGCCCAAAACAAATGATAGAAACCGGTAGAAGTATCGTTCGCAAAGAAAACAAACGCGGTAAGAAGCATATAAATAATCTGCACCATTTTCCCGATTACTTTTATGAGCGCGTCGTATTGCATTTTATATTTTTGCTGAAGTACGCTGGTGATAATTCCATTTGTAAGCCCGATCAAGGAAGCCGTAGCCGCTATCATAATGGCGTACGGGATTTTTGTTCCCTGATGAGATGGTATAAAAAAGCCTGCGGTGATGATGCCTGTAAACACAAGAAGTCCGATAATAACTCGCAACGTTAAAACATTTCCCAATATTTTTGGAATGTTTTTTTCATCACTGGACATCTCGCGTACGGCAATGGTAAACAGCCCAAAATCGGCGATAATTGCAAATAATGCAAAAAACTCATATACATAACTGTAATCACCGTAACTTCCTTGGCCCAAGTAGTACGTTATGATTTTAACTCCGACTAAACTTAAAACAGCGGAAAATCCTTTTCCTACTACCTGTGCCGCCGTGTTTGATAAGATTTTTCGTGCAACTGACATAACATTTTTTTAGCCCACCCACGATAGCGAATAACGCTTGTGAATGCAAATTCTTCAATTAGAATTTTTCATTGTAAATGGTATAATACGCATACGTTTATTGATAAATATATGCAGGAATTAAAAGATCTCTTACAGGAATCAAAGAAAGAAATAGCCAAAGGGGTGAAAGCTGTGGACCTTGAGGAGCTGAAGCATAGGCTAAAACAGCTTGAGACGCTTATGCAGGAACCAACCTTTTGGGATGATCAGGAAAAAGCGCAATCCATTTCGCAAGAAGCTTCTTCACTTCGCGATACCATTGAAGATTGGAGTAATATTAAGCGCGATTGCAATGAATTGCTTGGCCTGGTCGAAGCGACCAATGCGGAAAAAAATCCCGAAGAAGCCAAAGAACTGCATCAGATGGTAAAAAAATTTGATACACGGTGGAAAAATCTTTCGATAAAGTCCTTTCTTAGTGGTAAATATGATAAGCGCAATGCTATTGTTTCAATCCATGCCGGAACCGGAGGGAAAGATGCCATGGATTTTGCAGAAATGTTGCTGAGGATGTATTTGCGTTATGCGGAGAATCGTGAGTTTTCAGTTGAAATTCTGGATAAGTCGGATGGCGATGAGGTGGGATTAAAAAGTGCAACATTACTGATAAAAGGGCACCTTGCATATGGATATTTAAAGTCGGAAAACGGGGTGCACAGGTTAGTTCGATTGTCACCTTTTAATGCAAAGCATACGCGCGAAACTTCCTTCGCACTTGTTGAAGTTCTGCCGGAATTGCCAACAAAAGAGATTGAAACACTGCCGGAAGAGAACATACGAATCGACACATACCGTTCCTCGTCCGCCGGAGGACAATCTGTTAATACTACCGATTCGGCCGTACGTATCACTCATACTCCCACCGGTGTGACGGCGCAGTGTCAGAATGAACGAAGTCAGCAGCAAAACAAAGAACATGCTATGAAAATATTAGTGGCAAAGCTTAATGATCTTAAAGAAAAGCAGGCTGCTGAAAAAATTGATGATATTCGAGGCGGGAGAACTGAAATTAAATGGGGCAACCAGATGAGATCATATGTATTACATCCGTATACCATGGTTAAAGATCATCGAACCAATTATGAAACTTCTCGCGTTCAAGAAGTGCTTGACGGCGACATAGAAGATTTTATAAGATCATATCTTGAGGATACGTTTCATGCTCCTAAAGCAAATCTTTCATGAGTAGCTTTACTATAGAAACCGGTAAAGACAACCCTGTTTTAAGGGCTAAGGCAAAGCATATTGATCGTGTTGATAAGTCAATCAAAAAATTGGCTTCAAATATGATCGATTCGATGAAAGCTTCTGACGGTATGGGGCTTGCGGCGCCACAAGTTGGTATAAGCAAACGTATTGTTATCGTTTTGCTTAATTACAATACTGATCATGAAATGATTGTCCCCTTAATAAATCCCGAGATAACCTATTTCTCAGACGATGCCGAGAAAGCCGAGGAAGGGTGTTTGAGTCTGCCGGGTGTCTATAAACAGGTTGAACGGAGCACGCAAATACGTCTTACCTATACCGATATAAAAGGGAAGGAAAAAATGTTGGTACTTGAAGATATGAATGCCCGTGTGGTGCAGCATGAAGTTGATCACCTTGACGGCATACTGTTTATTGATCGCGTTAAAGAGCAAGTTAACGACGCTTAATTTTTTTGATTAAGCGCATAGCATGGTACCAGAAAGGTTTGTATATATATTCTCGAGCTGGTGTGTAATGTACAACCTCACCGCCGAACTTTTTCTTAAACGAACTTACACCGTTAAGAGGATGGTTGGGAGTGTCGGGGGGAGCGATGCCGAGTAAGTCATACGTGGTGCATCCTCGCTTTTTTGCCTCTTTTATAGCATGCCATTGCAGTAAGTAAGGTGCCATAACATTACGATGTGTGTTTGAAGAAGCGCCGTAGTAATAGGTCGCTTTTTTATCGTGAAAGGTTGCTATTAATCCCGCAATAACCGTGTTCTTATACGTAGCAGTATATAGTGCCGCCATGTCTTTTTTCCCGAGTATCGTAATCATCTCCTGATAAAACTTTTTTTTATGAGGAGAAAACCCATCGCGTTTTGTTGTTTCCCGGAGCATATGATAAAACGGCGCGACATCGGTTTCTTCTTTCACGCTTACACCCTTTTTCTTGGCAAGTCGAATATTATATCGTCCCTTTTGTTTCATTTGAGCCAAAATATCTCCTTCCGATTGTTTCAGGTCTATAACACGTGTATAGGCGGGTTGATGAGAAGCATGTGCAGCGCGAAAGGAAAGCGGCCGCAGCAGCTTATTATAGGTTTGTTCTTCTTTGCTTTGAACGATATAAGGAGGCTCAATACGTACAAAAACAGCATTATGCTTTTTTGCCGGAGCATGTATGGCATCCAAAAAATCGTGCATTGTTTTTTTCGACAGATCATGAATAACTGGGCCTCTATTGCAGTAAAGCCACGAAAGTCCATGTGGTAGTGGCATTACGGAAATTATAGCTCGTTGATTATTACCAAAAGTGATCTCGGAAAAAGATTCTCCGGTAGCACTTTCCCTAAATTGAGCCCAAGATTTTGTTTGTTCTATGGGGATATGATGCATTGAAGTATACAAAAGCTGATGAAATACGTATGTTTAGTTTACTGTAAATCTTTTAAAAAGCAAAAAAGGATTATAGTTGTTTTCCTTGCCACTGTTCTCCTTTTCGTTCGTATAAATAAATACCCTGTGGTTGAACATTTATGGCAAATCTGTTGTCGGGACTAGTCCAATCGGCAGTATTTCCCAAATGTATCGGTTCGTCAATTTTCCATTCCGGCTTGGGGAATAACTCAATAT
>WJKT01000033.1 GCA_014728955.1 Candidatus Peregrinibacteria bacterium | reverse complement strand
GTAATTTCTTCAAAGGTATTAATATTACGACCTTCGCGACCGATAATGCGTCCTTTCATATCATCTGACGGCAAACTTACAATAGTTGCTGTTGATTCCACCGTGGTATCCGCAGCATATTTTTGAATCGCTTCGGCAATAATATATTTTGCTTTCTGTTGAGCCTCCTCTTTTACATGTTTTTCGGTTTTCTTAATTTGTTCCACAAGCACCTCTTTCGTATCTTCTTCAACTTTTTTAAGAAGTATATCTTTGGCGTCTTCTTTTGACATCTGAGCAACTTTTTCAAGCTCCGATTCTTGCATTTCCTGAATTTTTTTCACCTCTTCACGAAGACGTTTTACCGAAGTAACTTTATTTTCCAACTCTTCTTTGAGTTTATCTGCATCTTCAGATTTTTTCTCCAATGCTTGTTCTTTTTGCACCAAACGTTCTTCTATTTTTTGTAATTGTTCGCGTTTTCGTTGTTCATCTTTCTTCGCGTCATCCTGAATTTTAAATGCATTATTTTTTGCATCAAGCAAAATTTCTTTCGCCTTATCTTGTGCATCTTTGATCATATTTGCACTTTGCTCGGCGAGATCTTTGTTTTTTTCTTCCACGTGTTTCTTTCTATACACATAGCCGATTGCACCTCCGGCAGAAAGACCAACGAGAATTAAAAGAATTGTCAATGTATCCATAAGTAATAGTTAGTACTGCGTACATTGACCTAAGATTTTCCCATTTGAAAACGAAAAACACTGATTTAGAACAAACACCTATTATTGTGTTGTTCCACTATGCGTATATTCTAAAATTGTCTTTAAGATAAGCATTTTTATTACTGTACAAATATACTTTTTAGTTTCGTTTTCTCTTATTACTTAGACCAATCTACATTAATAAAATTCATTATTTAACGTACTGTAAACGATACTAAAAGTCAATAATGTATTTAATCTTTTTTTAAGATTTTACTCATGATGGGAACATACTATTGAAGTCCATTTTTATCATCACGGTATGAAACATTGGACTACACTTTATATTGCTATATCACTTATGCTGCTGTTTAGTTTTTTTACGCAACGAGCACTAAGCATGCCGGCAACACCCAATCCTTCAGTGCATCCTTTCCCGGCTCTTGTATTGTATCAGGTCAACATTAAAAATACTCAGAACGACTCGGTTACCATCACAGTCATCGACGATATGAATCATGGTAACGGCACCTCCATAAAAGGGCTTACCATGCACGATGACACCTCTTTTTTCACCTTTGAAGAAGATATATACCTGCGCACTAACGAAACCATAACCGTTATGTTCGATACGCCCGACCACACAATACAATCAACACAAAACGGCATAACCGTTAATCTGGAACGAAAGGGGCTCACCGGGACAACCGAACAAATGGTTCTGTACGATCCGGATGGCAACATTATTGATGCCCTGTGCTGGACAAGCGACTCCCCCACAACAGCCGAGGGAAAAGATATGCAAGAATTATTCGATCAGGGAGGATGGTCGTCAGCGGATCCTGCCACCTGCTTCCCCAGTGAAGATATAGAAAAAGACGATTATCTGGAACGTATATCGCTCTTACATGATACGGACACAAAAGAAGATTGGACACGGATTTCCTCCGAACAAACAATTACATCTGAAGATAACAAAGACAACATATCAAAGAAAACTAATCCGGCAAGCTCACCTGAGTCTTATAAAGACATCGAACCGGAATCAGATTCCGAAATAAACACCACCCCCACCTGTTCCGCTCTCATTATCAATGAAATTGTCCCAAACCCTCATGGAAGAGACACCAATAATGAATGGATTGAGTTAAAAAACACCTCAACAGAAATGTGCTCACCGACAGGGTGGAGTATTGACGATCAAGAAGGACAAAGTAAGCCGTATAGTCTTCAGTCAACACCATATATACCACCTCAAAAATATCTTCTGCTTCCCTCTTGGGAAACGGGCATTAATCTTAATAATACCGAGGAAACTGTTCGTTTATTTGCTCCTGATGAAGCCCTTATTGAATCTATTAGTTATGAAGATGCCCCGGACAATGAAAGTTTTTCGCGTTTACACGAATCCGATGAATTTTACTGGACATTCATGCGAACCCCGTACATGAAAAATATCAGCGAACCTCCCACAGAAGAAAATAATACAACGCAAGAAGAAGCAGAAGAAAAATCAATCCCCCATGGAGACCTTTCAGAAAACATACAGATAACCGAAGTATTCCCAAACCCAAAAGGTAACGATAGCGGCAATGAGTGGATTGAACTGTATAACAACGAAAACCGAATGATCAATCTTGCTCATTGGACAATGCATAATTCCAACAAAACTTATACATTCCCGGAAACGATCATTCAGGGCAAAAGCTATCTGGTTTTATCAGATAAAGACCTTGGTTTTTCTCTGAATAACACTGACGCAACAATAACGCTCTATGACTTTCAGCAAACACCAATTGATACGGTTTCATATAGCAATGTTGAGGAAAATCACTCATATACAAAGATTCTCACCTATAGCAATGATCATGAAGAAAAGTCGTGGATGTGGCACACGCCTCCCACGCCCGGAACAGGCAGTAATCCATTATATCAATATGAAGGAACTATTGTTGAATACCAACAAGAAAGCGGCATGCTCACTATCGAGATTGAAGAAAATCAGGAAACGGAATTATTAACAATACACGCGCTTATTTCGGGCGATATGCTCGCCAATACTATATTCGAACCCGGAACACGTCTGAACGTCACCATACGACAAGAAAACAACCGATGGCTTTTGGAAAATCACCAAATACTGCAAAATACTCAAGAAAAGCCCTCAGAAGCACCGAATGAAGGACTAATATATATTGCCCTTTCTTCTCTTGCTCCATTGGGATACATAGGATACAAAACAATCATAAAATATAAGTTTATTAAAATTGTATAAACCGCCCATTATACCGTATAATGAAAGACGAATTATTTGGTAACGTCTTTCATACCTATGAACGAATATGATGATACAGCCACTATATGGCGCACAATAGGCCTCATTCTTATTGGTGTACTCATAGGATATATTGTTGGAAGATTTGAATTAACCTCGCTCTCTTTCGAAAGAAATAACAACACACATTCGGCACAACAAACAATACAACCTGATAATGCGAAAGAGAAAGAAGAGGAAAAAGAAACAATTATTTCAATCGATGATGATGCCATGCTCGGCAGCGAAGATGCTCCGATTACCATTATCAATTTTAGCGACTATCAGTGTCCGTTTTGTGAAAAATTTTATACGGAAATTTTTTCGCAACTTAATGAAGACTATATCCAGGAAGGAACCGTACGATATGTATATCGGGACTTTCCTCTCAGTATACATCCGCAAGCACAGTACGCTCACTATGCAGCGGAATGTGCCCGCGACCAGCAAAGCTATTGGGAAATGCATAACAAGCTGTTTGAACAACAAGAACAATGGACAGAGAAAGAAAATCTCATGGAAGAATTTAACGCATACGCACAAGAACTTAACCTCAACAAAGCGACATTTGAAGAATGCATGAGCTCTGAGAAATATCGAGACGAGATAGCAAAAGACCGACAAGATGCGCTTTCATATGGATTCAAAGGAACACCGACATTGGTAGTGAACGGAACAATTTTACGCGGAATAACAACCTACGAAGAATTACAGGAAGTTATAGAAAAAACCTTATAATACTATTATGGAAAACCTGACGCTTGTCGTTTCAAAAATGCATTGTGCAACGTGCGCTCAAAAGATAGAGAAAGAACTATCCAAGACAAAAGGTGTCTTAAATGTTGTAGTGAATTTTACCAACGAGCAAGCAACGATAACATTTGACGAACAAGTTGTTAATGAAAAAAAGATACTACGTATCATTACCAAACTGGGCTATGGAGCCGAGATAAATATCACAGAAAACAAAAAACAAAAGGAACGAAAACGGGCAATGAAGAAACTCTTTGTAAAACTCTTCTTTGCAACCACCCTGGCTCTTGTTGCTCTGCTAAGTCCTTTTTATATCACACGGTTGCCGAACACAATCTCCCCTCTCATGATTGATGGCATATTATTTATTGTTTCTTTGTGTGTTATCTATTTGGGAGCATACAAAACGCTTTATAAAAGTTTTGTGGCATTTAGGGAGTTGAGACTACGTCCCGCATTGCTTCCGGGGCTTGGTATGAGCATCCTTATTGTCTATACATTAATTCTCATTTTATTTCCCACAATCCATTCCACTCTTTCACGATTCACGCTACTGAGCACAATCAATGTAGTATCGGTTGTTCTACTCAGTATAGAGTGGATTAAACTCTCATATGAAGCGCAATTCAAAGAAAGTTATGAATCACTTATAGAAATACAGCCGAAACGAGCACGAGCGGTAAGACATGGCACCGAGATGGAATTGGATATCGAAGAAATCAAAATTGGCGAAATTATTAAAGTAAAAGCGGGTGAAACCATTCCGGTAGACGGCATTATTATTGAAGGAAGCGGAGCCATAAACGAAATGATGATCATAGGAACCATTAATCCTGTTGAAAAAACCATCGGTGACGAAGTGACCACCGGAACCATAAACGGTAAAAACACTCTGATCATAAAAACAACACAAGTAGGCGGTAGCAACACCGTCAATCAATTGATAACTCACATGAAAGAAGCAAAAAAATACCCGAGTTTTAAAGAAAAAAATGCTCGAGTATTCGAAAAAGCGACAACAATTATTTTTTTACTAATGGCTCTCACGCTCTTTATATTCTGGACATTATGGGGAGCCCCTCTCTATGTTGGGATTCTCAGTGCATGTTCACTCCTGCTTATTAGTAATCCTACACTATTTCGTCAGTCAACAGACATTCCAATCACCTATGCAATAGAACGACTTGGCTTAAACGGCATGATTTTTTCGGGAGGGCACACCTTTGAAAAAGCACATAAAATTAATCATATCGCGTTTGATAAAACCGGCATTTTAACCAAAGGCGTTCCCGAAATAACAAATATAGTCACCAAAGAAGGATACAATGAAAAACGATTTTTAATTCTTATCGGTTCATTGGAAAATGCATCAACACATCCTTTCGGCGAAGCTATTGTTCGATATGTAAAAGAACAAGGCATTACAATAAAAAAACCATCAGGCATTAAAACTATCGAAGGAATGGGTATTCTAGGAGTTGTTGATGGCCAGGAAGTTATCGCGGGAAATATAAAACTACTCGAAAAATCAAATGTTCAGATGAACGAAGAACTCCTTCATAAGGCTGAGATCCTTTCGAAAAATGTCAAAACACCTGTTTACGTCGCGAAAAATCGTGAACTAATCGGAGTTATCGGTATTGCCGACTCGATTAAAGATTTTTCAAAAGAAGCCATTATGATGCTCCGAAAAGGAAACTACAAACTCAGCTTGGTTACGGGAGACAATAAAAAAATCGCAGAACATATTGCCGAAACAGTACGCATTAAACGTGTCATGGCCGATTTGATTCAACACGAAAAAACACAGTACATCGGTGCCTTGCAGGATAATAATGATACCGTTGCCTTTGTTGGAAATGGAATTAATGATGCACCGGTTCTTGCACAAGCCGATCTTGGTATCTCAGCCGGAGTTGGAAATAATATTGGTCTTGAACGATCAGACCTCACTATTCTCAGTGACAACCTCCTCCATGTAGACAAAGCCTTGAGTACTTCAAAGACGGTTTTTTCCATGATGAGAAATCTATTTTGGTTTTCCATGCTTTATCATGTAATAGTTGTTGTCCTTGTTTCGGGACTTACCTATCCAACTTTCAATATAATTATGCATCCACTGTTTGCTCCTCTCATTATGGGCATCTTCAGCTCATGGATGCTTCACAAAATTAGCACCATTAAAGAACAAACCTCGTTCAACTTTTAAGTGCTAATTTTTAAGAACTTTTGCGTATTCAAGTTCATAAATATGAAGGAACGCAAGGAGCAGATTTAGTATAATCGGCCCGTAAATAATCCCCTGCAATCCAAACGCCATAATCCCTCCAAACACGGCAAGAAAGGTAAGCAATGGATGTACCGGAGCTCTTCCTTCAATAAGATACGGACGGATAAGATTATCGACTGTTCCCACAACAAGCACACCCCATAAAAAGAGTCCCGCACCACCGATATAATGCCCGCTAAAGAACAAAATAAGTGCAGCAGGCACCCAAATCATTGCAGTCCCCACAAGGGGCACGAGTGAAAAAAGTGCTGTTGCGGTTGCCCAGAAAATAGGGTTGTTAAGACCAACAACAGCATACCCTATTCCAGCCAACGTTCCTTGAATAATAGCGGTAAAAAAGATACCAAACAGCATGGCCAAACTTACCTCTTTAAACTTTTTAAACACCGCCTTCTCATGTTTTTGGGGTAACGGACTTAAATCCATCACCTTCTTAATAATCATTTCGCCATCTTTAAAGAAATAATATAAGGCGAAAAAGAAAATCAAAAAAGAAACAATAAACCAAATAATATTTCTGATAAAGCCTAATACATTATTAATCTGATCACGCAGGACCTGTACCATGTTTTGTGCGGCAGAGCTTATTTGCCCCACAAAATCAAAATTAATATCGTTAATATTAAAACTGTCACTATTCACAATCGGTGCTATTTTTTGAAATTGATCATAAACAAAGGATCCGTCTTCCCATGCCAGAAAATCCTGTACATACCCTTCCTGTTGCACGCGTGTAGCAATATTATTAAAAGCATCAATGCCTTCAGATACCAGTAATGTTGCAAACAAACTCAGAGGTACAGCAATAACCAAAAGCGTAAAAAAACATGAAATAAGAGAAGCAATCCTTCCATGTCCGCCAAACAGTTTTTTCAGCCGTCTAAAAATCGGATAAAAAATAGTGGCAAAAAAGATGGCAAAAATAAGCACCGTAATAAATGGTGCATAAAGCGTATATAAACCGTACAGCAATAACAGAATAACCGTCAGCAAAAATAACGCTGCAAAATTCGGCAAGGTAAGAGATATTTTCTTTTTCACACTGCTAAAGGTTAATTAAATGAATGATTCGCTTTGTATTATAACCATTTTTTCTTTAATAACCATAGGTGATTATAAATTCCCGCACTATATCGTAAAAATTTTTCAAGTCTTTTATACGCACCCATTCATGCTCGGCATGAGTATTCCCTTTTTGCAATCCCGTTATAATAGCCGGTATATTTTTGCGTGAAAAATGGGCCGCATCGGAAGCGCCAAATTCCTTTGTGTAGGTAACATCTCCGTCAACATGCTCATCGGCAATACGTGCATACCGTTTAATCCACGAGTTGGATTTTTTCATAATAAACGGTTCAGATCGAAACTCTATATCAAAATTACTTTTGGTAATTTTACGTATTTCTTCAAACATTTTTTCAAATGTATCAGATTTCGGATAACGAATATCCAAATACATCTCGGCATAATCCGGAACCTGATTAATCTGATCTCCACCATGGATTTTGTCGAGTGTCATCGTTGTTCCAAAATGAACTTCCTTTGCTTTTGGAATAACCCTGCGAAGATCTTTATAAATATCAAACAAATTTTCAATAGCGTTAATACCTTCTGCCGGCCGTGATGCATGAGCTGTTTTTCCTTTTGCACTTACCTTGATATGTACCGCTCCTTTTTGTTGCACAATAATATCCGACAATCCAGAATTGCTATCGGGAATGATAGCCACATCACATCCATACCCACGTTTTTCAAGCAAATAACGAGCACCGTGCTGCCCTCCTATTTCCTCATCGGTTGTCAGCATCAATCCTACAGACGGTTTTTCTTTCCGCCTCAAAAAATCGAGAAATAATTCCATCATAACGGCAACCGCACTTTTCATATCACCGGCACCTCTTCCATACAGTCTCCCCTGCTGCTCATAACACTCAAAATCTTCTTTCTCTCCCGGAACTACATCTATATGCCCCACTAACATAATTCTGGGCTCCATGGTTTTACGATACGTGGCCACTAACGAACGATGAAAATTTGAAGAAAATTCACGCAGAAAAACACCGCGCTTATCAAGTCGTTTCATACAGTAATAAAAAGCTTCCTCCATAATATCATGCTTCTCATGAACCGATTCAAATGAAACCAATCGTTTTGTTAAATGAACCAAAGCCTTTTCTTTATTGATATGTGCCTGCATCAATTGTTTTGCCCGCTCCCATAGCTTTCGAACCTCTTGTTGCTTTTCGCGTGTTTTCAAATTCGAGTCAACCTGTTTTACAATAATAATTTGCGTTTTCCCGTGAACGCACGGCGCATGATTGGCGACAATAATTCCTTCTCGCTTCCCCTCTTCGTTCACAAACTCAAGATTATTTTTCCTAAGGAACGCCACGAATTCGGTTAAACTCATTGCCTTGGGAATGACAAAATTATTATCCGAAATCCACGCAATATCATCACGGCGAGACGAACCAAACACGTTATGCAAAATAAGAAGCGGATGAAGAGAGCCGGTTATTCTGCAATTCGGATCAAGCGGATATGCCTGTAACGACTTACCTTCCTTACATACCGCAAGATCAAGTCCGCACACCCCGTACGCCCCCGCCTCATCAACCCACTGCGTATAGGCTTTTACAACATCCCAGAGCTGATCCGTCCAATATCGTTTATCAATCGGCCATATATTCCCCAAATGAATATGGGCATCATCTTTATTCCCCTCCTTTTCACCAAAGAAACATTGTTCCGAAAGCCCCAAAAGCGTTACTTCGGGCTCCCCTTTTTTCTTCCCTTGACGAACGTTCATAACCACTCCCGGCGCAGACACAATATGGCGCAATCGCTCTTCGACAATAACACCTTTCTTATAATCTTTTTTTTCAAACTGTTTGGTAAGCACCTTTCGTAAATGTTTTTTCGATGTAATAAATTCCAGCCCGATACCCGAAGCCGATCTGGCTTTTTTAACCAATAGTCGATCGTATTTTTTTCGCAGTGTATCGTATGCCTTAAGCACTTCGTCTTCCGAATAACAAAGAATCCCATCAGGGACGCGAATACCTTTCTCTTTCAATTTTTGCGTAATAGTTATTCCTTTATTATTTACTTTTTCCGCACACCTTGAAGATGCGGGATATGAAATATGATCAAATCCCAGCTTTTTAATTCCTTTCATAAAATCATCCAAATCTTTTGAACAAATAAAAGGAAGTATAACGCTCACACGATTAAGAACATCAGCAATACGGGTTTCCCCCTGCTCCATTTCACGTTTTAATTCACGCAAAAGAGCTTTAAATGTATACAGCTCTCCAGTCATATCGATATCAAGTATTTCAACTTCTCCTTTTCCTATAAGTTTAATCTCCTGCAAATAATTAATATTTTCTTCAATATCATGCTTAATATTTCTATCAATAACAAAAATATGCTTTCCTCCTCCTTCAAGCGCCCCCATACATCGCCCGGTATAAAGCGGCAATCCCGTAAAACTACCCCCTATTTCCTCCCCTTCAATATTAATAACTTTAAGCATCGCCTCCTTTTTATTGAGAGGACATATTTCATCCAGACTTTTTTTATCGGGCGGAACAACGGCTAACCAGGAAGGCACATCCGTATCAAACGAACACAGAGAAGGCTCACTGTCTTTGGTATCGGAGTTTTTTCGAGACATGAAAAAAGCGGTTCAATCAATATATGCGTACACTCTAAAAAAAAATTTCCACCGATGCAATGGCTAAACAGATTTTAACGCCTTATCGGAAACAACAAAACGCCACGTTTTCTGAGCGTTTTTCTTTATACCGATGCGAGGAGTTTTCTTAATAGGAAGTTTTATTCCGTCATCTGCCAGATAGAAAGTTTTTGAAGTACACACATCTATATCTTTATGTTCACGAGTAATTCCAAGAGCCCTGGAAAGCTTTCCGGGACCATCAAAATGCTTGCCCGAGTCAGTTATTTTAAGTCCTCTTATTAAAACTGCAGCGGGATATCCTTTTTTTTCAGTAGTAATATTTAGGCAGTGATACATCCCGTAAATTAAATAAACATAGGTATGTCCGGCGAGCCCAAACATGGGAAAGTTACGCTTTGTTTTCCCGCATGCTCCGTGACTTGCCGGATCATCTCCAAAGTAGGCTTCGGTTTCTGTAATCACAGCCTTTTGATCGCCAAAAACAAGAATCTTGCCGATTAGGTTACGGG
>WJKT01000032.1 GCA_014728955.1 Candidatus Peregrinibacteria bacterium | reverse complement strand
TTATTAATGTAGTCCAAATTGTCTGCAAGTTCAATTCTTTTTTTACGATATGGCCCGAAAAAATCCATTAATTTTTCAAAAAGAAGTTTTTTGGCGTTTCCATAGCCGAACCCTCCCGCTTCGTATTTGCTTTTTAGTGCCTCAATTTCGTTGTCGTCACTAAACAGGCTATAGAGATAAAATACATTGCATGTTTTTGTGTTTTTGGGCTCTTCAAGCGGCGTTGAGTCTGTTTGTATACCCATAACCTGTTTTTTGAGTGTCTTTTCGTCGGCGAAAATTTCAATAACATTGCCGTAACTTTTACTCATTTTCTGACCGTCGGTTCCTTTAATGAGTGCTGATTGTTTTGGGATGTACGGTTCGGGCATAGCCAACGTTTCTCCAAATGTATTGTTAAACTTGGTTGCAATATCACGTGCAATTTCCACATGCTGTTTTTGATCTTTTCCTACCGGAACCAAATCGGGATTATAAAGAAGAATGTCGGCAGCCATTAACACCGGATAGCCGAATAGTCCCGCGGTTGGTTCTTTTTTACCTTTTGCCAGTGCGTCTTTCCACGCATGCGCTCGTTCAAGTAGGCCGTGAGGGGTAACGCAATCTAAAATCCATTTGAGTTGCGTATGCTCATAAATATCACTTTGTTTGAAGAACACCGTTTTCTCCGGATCGAGGCCCAAGGCAAGATAGTCCAGCACTAAATGCAGCGTTGATCTCTTCATCTTTTCGGGATCTTTGACGGTGGTTAGTGCGTGATAATCGGCGATGAATATAAAACTTTCATAGTCTTCCTGCATCTGGATATGATGCTTCATCGCACCAAAATAGTTGCCAAGATGAGGATTGCCACTTGGTTGTACACCTGAGAGTATTCGTTTCATGATTTTCATTAAGTATCGGGGAAATTATACTGAAGATTGATACATATGCCAACGTGATTTGACCTGCTTGCTGTTTTTTCATAGAATAGCTCTCCTTAATCTTACGATTATTCTTATGAAGCGAAGAACATTTATGAAGGTTGCCGGAGCATCACTTGCTGCAGTATTGCTTTCTCCGTCGGACAACCCATTGAATAATTCTGAACAACCCAATGTGTCTGCTGTTGAAAAACAAAATGTATGCAACGAATCTGTGGAAAAGATTGTTGGTCCGTATGGAACGGTAGTATATAAAACAGAAGGGATGCCGCACAAAAAAACGGTTATTGCAATGAAGATGATACATCAGTCGGGTTCATTTCCTCAGTTTCGAGACGATATCGACGCCCTGCATGATGAATTGTTTATGGTGGGGAAGAATCTTGTCGAGGCCGGTTTGGATTATTTGGGCGGAGAAGGGTTTGATCCCGGGGAAGTAACCAAACAGCAATTACATAACCGGGGATTTGGACAGGCTCGTTATGCGTTTATTATGATCGAGAATCATTTTAACGAAGATGTGTATAGTTTCGGATACGATAATACCCGTTTATTAAAAGAAGTTTACGCTTTATTAAAGCGAGATAAGGCTCTTGAGGCATTGCGTTTGAATATGGAACGATCCCGATTTATGGCTGATGCCGTCAGGCGGAAAATGAATGTCATCAACCGTTCATGTGTGGGTATTATTGCTGGTGGAGATCATCTTGAAAAAGAGGGGCAGAAAGAAATAAGGTCATTTGTCGATCCGGTAAATTTCATTACTCTATTTGAAGAGAAAGACGTTAATGTTATTGTTGTCGAACCAAGGTCGTATCAGGAAATATCATCAAAAATAGAATCGTTATCGACGAAACGTTAACTGGTTGAGACGGAATCTATATCAATTCTGCATGATGAAGGAAATGAGATGTCTTGTAGTAATGACTTGGGATTTTCGCCTTGTATCAAAATATGCCATCGATATTTGTTGTGCATTTTATAAATGAGTGCCGGATATTCATTGATTTCGTATTCACCGGTGTTTTTTTCGGTTAAAAGTTTATAAATTTTGTGAGAATCGTTTTTTGCTTTGTGTTCGTTTTTATGAACGAACGTTAATTTTACAAGTGAAGAATACGGCGGATAAGAAAAAGTATGTCGTTGTTTGATTTCCTGTTTAAATAAACGCACATAATCATGATTCTGTGCGTATTGAATGGCATAATTGTCAGGCATATACGTTTGAATAATCACCGTACTTGCTTCATCAATTCGTCCGGCTCTTCCCGCAACCTGTGTCAATAATTGAAAGGTGCGTTCGGAACTTCTGAAATCGGGGAAGTGAAGTCCTATATCCGCAAGTATAACTCCTACAAGGTTAACACGGGGGAAGTGAAGGCCTTTGCCGATCATTTGTGTTCCTATAAGAATATCGATCTCTCCTTTTTTTAATTTGTTATATATGGCGTCAAACGATCCCCGTTTTGAAACGGTATCCCGGTCCACGCGGGCAATACGCGCATGGGGAAATAATTTTTTTACTTCTTCTTCCACTTTTTGTGTGCCTGCACCAATGTATTTTATTGAATGACTGTGACAATGAGGACAAGAGAGCGGTATGGTTTTAATTGCACCGCAATGATGACAGATAAGAGAAGGATTGAATGTTTTTTGTTGTGGTAATGACGTATGGTATGTCATGGGTACGTCACATGCTTTACATTTTTCCGTATGGCCGCATTCCCTGCACACTAAAGCTGAAGCAGATCCTCGTTTATTCAAAAATAAAATCGCTTGTTTTTTGTTTTGCAATGTTTTTGTTAGTTCATCTTGCAAACGATCACTGAGAATTGAATAGTTTTGTTTTTTAAACTCTTCTCGCAGATCAACAATTTCAACAGGTGGTAGTGCTATTTTCCCCACCCTTTCTTTTAGTTCAACCAGTTCGTAGTCACCTTTAACCGCATGATAATATGTTGATACCGATGGAGTCGCACTTCCTAAAAGTACTCGTGCACCTGTTAATTCCGACATTTTCTTTGCAACGGTTCGTGCGTGATATCTCGGCGTCTGATCTTGTTTATAAGAAAATTCATGCTCCTCATCCATAATAATAAGATCAAGATCGTTAAATGGAGCAAAGAGGGCTGAACGAGGCCCTATTACAATGGGGGTTTGTTGTTGATATATTTTGAGCCATTCAAGCGATTTTTGTTTTCGTGTTAATCGACTGTGTAAAATGGCAACCTTATCACCGAAAATACGTTGAAAGTAATGAACGGTTTGTGGTGTTAACGATATTTCAGGCACAATAATCAGGCTTTGTTTTTCTTCTTTCATTGATTGCTCGACAAGATGCAAATATAGCTCCGTTTTGCCCGAACCGGTGATACCACGAAGAACGATTATATTTTTTGATGAGTTTTTTATTTTTTTAAAAGCTTTTTTTTGTGCTTCTGAAAGAGTATGTTTGTGCGCTATCTTAAGATCGGGGATCTTTTCGAACGTTTGTTTTTTATAAAGCTTCGGCGGAAGAAATAATGAGAGTGTTTTTTGAAAAGGGGCGTGATAGTATTCGGCAATCCAGTGTGCAAGTGTTATCTGCCACTTTGCAAGAATAGGCTTTTTCAGAATCGTATCGGCAATCTCTTTTGTGGGGTATGATGGTTTTTCATGTGTTATATCAATAACAACCCCATCAGTTGATTTACCTCGAAGGGGAATGGTAACGAAGCTTCCTATAGTGACTGTTTCCTGTAATGAAGATGGAATTTTATAGGTAAGAACTTGCAACTTTTGCGGCATTCTTCGTTGTGGGCAGATATGTGCGTACGTGGTGATGTTGGTAGTCATACATGTTTTAACCTAGAGGATCTTTATTGTAACCGTGTGAGAGACATTTGTGAAGGGAGGGCGAATCTGTTATAAACTATAGTTGTCTTTATAAACTTTTTTTCTATGAAAACACCATCTCCCAGAGCTCTTAAAATCTTTATTACAGTAGCTCTTCTTGCTTCTATTGCAATTTTTGCATTGGTTGTTGCCCAACCTCATAGTACTACAAAACAACTTGATGATGTCATTAAGCATTCGAAAGTACTCAGCAGTGATAAGCCTGAAAATTTTGTTGCTCTTATGGCTGCCGATACCAATGCCGATCTTATTAATGAATCGTATGTTACCGTTTATAATCAAAATCTCGCCTTGGTTAAGGAGGGGAGGGAACTTGATTTGGCGGAAGGGTATAATCAGGTTAAGTATCAGGATGTACCGTCTCAAATCAATGCTTCATCAGTTATTTTTGACGACACAGAATATGATGATACGGAAGTGCTTGAGCAGACCTATGAATTTGATTTGGTTTCACAAAAGAAATTGCTCGAGAAATATATTGATGAGGAAATTACTGTTTTTTCAGCAGTTGATAACGGTATCAAAGAGTACAAAGGAACGCTTTTAAGTTATATGGATGGCGTAATGTTAAGCAGTGGCGGAAACGTTGTGAGTGTTCAAGATGTACAAAGTATTGAATTCCCGAGTTTGCCGGATGGGTTGATAACAAAACCTACACTTGTATGGAGTATTTTTTCTTCTCAGTCCGGTCCGAGGAATGTGTTAACAACATATTTGACCGGCGGATTAACATGGAAGGCCGATTATATTGCACATGTTAATACCGATGATAGCGCGGTTGATTTAAAAGGATGGACGACTATCAATAATACGTCCGGTGCGTCGTATCCAAATGCAACGCTTAAATTGGTTGCGGGTGATGTTCATACTGTTTCGCAATCTCGTCAAAAAAATTATGTTGATGAAGTTGCCGCACCGATGATGCTTGGCGAAGATAGTGCTCGCGGATTTGAAGAGGAATCGTTTTTTGAGTACCACCTCTATACGCTTGGAAGAAAAACGAACTTAAAAGATAATCAGCAAAAGCAACTATCGTTATTAAATGCGAATGATGTATCGGTAAAAAAAGAATTTGTATACGATAGTAGCAAATCGTGGGATACGGTTCGTGTTATGTTATCGACCGAGAACAGTAAAGATAAAGGATTGGGGATGCCGTTGCCAAAAGGAGTGATACGGGTATACAAACAAGATTCGCAGGGGCATCTTCAATTTATTGGTGAAGATCAAATTGATCATACTCCAAAAGATGAGGAAATTGAAATTTTCCTCGGTAACGCTTTTGATATTGTTGCTGAAAAAAAAACAACCGAAGCAAGTCGTTCGGGTAATTTTTTGGATTTTGGAGGTCGATGCGATTATCAAGATGTTTCAATTGAACTTCGCAATCACAAAGAAGAAGATATTATTGTGAAAGTGATTGAGCACTATTGGGGGCCTGTTGTGGAAGTTGATAATGCCAATTACGAAATTGAAAAAGAAGATGAATATACCTACATATTTAGAGTTCCCGTGTCTGCTGATGGTGAGGCTACGTTGACGTATACGGTTCAGCAGTGTTGGTAGAAGTATAGACCCGCTTCTTTTGCGAAACATCATCTTTTTTTCCGATTAACGAATAAAGAATCGGATCCAATAATAAGACGAGGAAGTACTGGGTAGTTAGTCCGAATATGAAAGCAAAACCCAAACTGCCCCAAATTTCATCGGTTAATGCAAGTGGCAAAATACCGAAAATTGATGTTGCGGTTGTAAGAAAAACAGGTTGAAGACGTGACACGGCACCTTCAATAATGGCATCGTCTATTTTCATGCCGCGTCGCCTGTTGTTATTCATTTGATCTATGAGAACAATTGCATCATTCACCACAACACCGGCAAGGCCGACGATGCCTATAACCGATGGTATTGAAAGGGTAATGTTCATTGCCGCGAGCCCAAAGAATACGCCGGTTAACGCAAATGGTAATGAAAGTAAAATAATAAACGGTTGTCTATACGATTTAAATTGCAGTACCAGAAGCATAGCAATAAGAATCAGTCCAATAATGAGTGACATGCCGAGATCTTTAAACGATTCCGTGATTTCTTCCAGTTCTCCACCATAATTAATGGTATATCCTTGCGGGAGAGGATCGTTTTCAAGTTTAACCAGTAAGTCGTCAATGATTTCCGCCGAGGTCCTTTCTTGTACAAAACTCGAAACATATACGGCCCGTTCAGTGTCCAGATGACTGATACTTGTAACATTTTGTGAGAAATCAATGTTTACAAGTGTACCGAGAGGGACATCACCGGCGACAGGGGATGGGACGGTAATTGTTTTTAAATCATCAAGCGAGATTTCTTTTGTACCGTTTCTTTTTAATTCATATTGCACAATAACATCTATATCGGTTCCGTTTTTGCGTATTTCGGTTGCAGTTGTTCCTTCAAGTGCTCCGCGAAGAATAGTCCCCACGTGTCCGGCTGCAATGCCGTAATAATTCAGCTTTGTTCTATCTACCGTAATGACAAATTCTCCTGCGCCTTGTTCAATTGAAGTATCAACATCAAGTGTTCCTTCTATCGCTTGCAGCATGGTTTTTATTTTTCCCGACAATTCTTCAAGTCTATCAAGGTCGGGTCCGGTTAATTCAATAAAAATGGGAGCGCCGCTTGGGGGGCCTCCTTGAAGATCGGTTACCATAATATCCGCTCCTTGAATTTGTTTTACCTGCTGCCTTATATCTTCGGCAACAACATAACTTTTTTTATCTCTATCTTCCGGATCAACCAGGTTAACGGTTATATTTGCGATGTTTTCAATGTTTCTTCGTGTTGCGGTAAATAGTGAACCGCGAATTGCTCCGCCGGCATTGGTTCCTATGTTGGTGGTAAAATCCTTTACGGCTGCATTGCCGAGCAGGATAGATTCTACGCGTGCGGTAATTTGTTCTGTTTCTTCAATAACGGTTCCGGGTGGTGTTTCAATATCAATAAAAAAGTAATCAAAATCGCTTATTGGGAAGGATTCGGTTTTTAATATGCCGGTTATCGGCAGAGAAAAACTTACTGCCATAACACAGATCATAATAATCAATGTTATTGTTTTTTTTGATTTCGATTTAATGACATCAGTAATAAATGATCGATACCAGCGTTGCAGGCCATCGAATAAATTACGTTTGCTTCCCACCTTTAAATGACGAGAGGCGAGTGTGGGGGTTATTGAAAGATTCACAAACAGTGATGCGAGTAGCAGTACGGTTACGGTAATAGGAATAACACTCATGTAATCTCCCATAATACCACTAATGGTAAGCATAGGGAGGAATGCGAAAACGGTAGTTAGTGTTCCCGCAATAATAGGCCATTTGAATTCATGTATACCCAAAATCGCCGCTCCGTATGATGTGTACTTGTTGTTTCGAAGATTTTCATAAATTCCTTCAATGATAATAACGGCATTATCAATAAGAAGTCCCAATGCAAATACCAAAGAAAAAAGAGCGATACCATTTAATGATTCACCCGCTATATATAGGACCCCAAAGGTTATTAGCATGGCAAACGGTATACTCATACCTGCAATGGCAGCTTCTTTCCATCCAAGGAAAATAAATAATAAAATCATGATAAGTATAACGGTTGTGATGCCGTTTTTCCCCATTGTTTGGAGGTCTTCTTGAATGAAAACAGAGTTGTCATTACTGATATGTACCTCAACCGATTCGGGAATAACCGTTCCGTGTATCTCATTTATTTTTTCTTTTGCACTTTCAGCTACACGTACAATGTTTCCTCCTTTTTTCTTATAAATTTGTAATGAAACAGAGTTGGCAATAGTGTCTTTTTTGTTTATCCCGATACGTGCAATGGTGGTTGATTCTTCAAGTTTTTCTTCAATGGTTGCGATATCCTTGAGGCGTATATCGTTGTTTATACCATCCTGCCCAAATAATTGTTTAATAGGTATTTCTCGTAGTTCACGGGCGTTTTTAAGTTCTGCATCAATACGTATTCCATAAATATAGCCGTCGTTTTTTATTTCACCAATAGGGAAGGTGATATTTGAGAATTGTATAGCACTGACTACATCGTTAATGCTCAGTCCATATTGCGCCAGCTTGTCTTGTTTCAAATTAACAACGATTTGTTCATCTTGTGCTCCTATAATAATAACTTCGGAAACACCGTCCACTTGTTTAAGTTCATCTTCAACTTCTTCGGATAATTTTTTTATTTCTTCTTTTGATAGGTCGCTTAACAGTGAAAAGGTTATAACCGATTGTTGATTTGAATCAAATGAGGCAACGCTCGGGTCGTTGGCATCATCGGGTAGGGAAGCGGTGTCGACTGCGGAACGTAAATCGTTTAGTGCGGTATCCAGATCAGTACCTGTTTCAAACTGAATGGTGATCATAGAAATCCCGGTTTGTGAACTGGAACTTATGGTGTCGATATCTTCAACGTTTTTTATGACCGCTTCAATTTCGTCCGTTACAAGTAATTCTGTGTCTGCAGGGCTCGCTCCCGGATAAACCGTTACAATGGATGCATAAGGCAGGTCCACTTCCGGTTGTAGCTCTCGTGGCAAATTGAACAAAGAAATAAATCCCCAGATAAGAATAATGAGAATCAGCAATGAAGCGACTCGGGGATGGTTAATAAAAAAGTTCCACGGAGATTTTTTTATTTCTTGTACTTCTTCGTCGGTATAGCGCATATTGGTTCATCGTTAATAAGCAAGAGAATCTCCGTCGCTGATATGCTTTGCGCCGGTTGTTACAATAATGTCATTCGATTGCAGCCCCTCGATTACTTCAACACTGTCGCCGTTTATTTCACCGGGTGCGATAGGAGTCTTAACCGCTTTATCATTTTCGACCAGAAAAACATACGGATTATTTTCTTCAAAAACAACGCTCTTAAATGGTATTGAAATTATTTGTTTCGGCGATTGGGTGTCTCGGAAATATACATCTGCAAACATACCGGAAAGCAATGCATTATCTTCATTCGGAATAACTATTTTTACGGTAACTTTTTTACTGACCGGATCTACATTAGGAATAACTTTGGTAACACTTCCTTCTTTTTCTATAGCTCCCGGTGCGTTTATGGTTACTTTTTGTCCGAGTTTTATAAACGATAATTCTTCAGTGGTCACACTAACGGTAATATATACTTTGTTCATATCCGCAATGGTTGCGATTTTTTGTGCCGGATTCACGTAGTTTCCTTCGTCCATGAAAGTTTTCAGTACAATGCCGTCAAACGGTGCCGTTAAAACGGTTCCGTCCACGTTTGCTTTTGCTATGTCAACCTGGCCTTCTAATGAATTAACCTGACTTTTTGCCCCCAGTTTTTGTAATTGACCTTTTGCCTTAACGCTTTCGTATTGATTTTGTGCAGATTCTATTTGTTGTTCAGCCAGTTTGATACCATGGCGAGCATTATCAAGTTGCGAATCGCGTGTTTCTTCCAGTTGTTTTAATTGTTGTAATGCTGCGGCAACCTGTTGCTGTGCCATCTCAACCTGTGCCATACTTCCTTCGGGTTGCAACTGGCTGTTTAGAGTCATTGTTTCCAGCGTTTGACTACTCATAACAAGACTGTTTTTGCTCTGATCTATTGAAGAGAGAAGGGTGTTGTATGAAGTGTCGAGTGTTTGTAAATTTTCATTGTCTTGAGCATCATCAATAATATCTTTTGCGTCATATAGCATTTCTTGTGTTTCTTCCAATAAGGTGAGGGTATCGTCAATTATTTCCTTCGTTTTAGTTATATCAGTATGATCAATGTCATAATAATCGTCTCGAATATCATGATATGCATCACGTACGTCATCTACGGTATCCGAAAGATATTCCATATCATTAAAGGAAACATCCTCACCAAGCATGGGTTGCATGACAAGGAGTGCGCGTACACTTTCCGCACTGCTGTCAACGAGTGATAATGCGGCGTTAATTCCGGTTAGCGCTTGTTGTGCAGTATTGTTTGCGGATCGTGACGAAGTTGCTTCAGTGTTAAAGTAGGCTTCTTGTGCCGACTGTAGTGCTAATTGAGCTGCCTGAACACCCAGTTTTGCCGATCGAATTTGTTCTTCAAGTGTTTGTTCAAGATTTTCATATGATTGAATAGCGTTGTCATGATTAAGCTGTGCATTTTCAACGCCCAAGGCTGCCGTTTCCGCATCTTTTGCAACAGATTGTTCTGTTGACTGATATGATTCTTCTGCATTTTCAAGACTTTTTTTTGCCGTTTCATAGTTTATTTCGGCCACTTTTGTTCCGACAGAATCACTAACGGTAACAATGGTGTCATCTTTTTTTACCGTGTCTCCTTGTTCAACCGTAAAATTTTGCAAGATGCCCGCCGCTTCTGCGCTTAATACCGCTTTCTTGTATGGAACAACCGTTCCCACTTTTTGCATAGCAGTTCGTGATTGCGTGTTTTCACGTATAGTTACCGTTTCTACGTTTGTTGACGGTTCATTTTTCTCGCTTTGTTGTTCTTCTTCTTGTTGCTGTTCCTGCTGCGTATTTTCGTTTTCAGGCGTGTTTTGCGCTTGATCGGCAACATATTGGTACGCCCAATATAAGCCGACAATAAGGCCTATAATAAAAAGAATATTGATGATTTTTGCCAATAAACTTCCTTTTTGCTTTGTCTCCTTAGGTGATGATTGATCTAAACTCATGATGTTCGTATGTTAATAAAAGGAATAGGTGAATATATTATGAGGATAGATAATAGCAAAAAAGTTGATTATGTCAAGGCTTGCAGTGGCTTATTTTTCTTTTTGAACAAAGGTGATGTGGTCGTTGAGTAGTTGGACAAATTTATCTACATCGATACCATGCATCGAAAGACCTTCTTCAATAGTTTCAAATTGAGCTGCCTGGCACCCGATGCATCCTATTTCATGGTCGAGAAAAACCTCAAGCAATTGAGGATATTCTTCAAGAACCTTTTTTATATTCATGTCTTTGGTGATTGTGGCTTTATTCATAATGGCTTGATTTAAAAATAGTGAGTAGTAAGGCACTATAATTCTTTTTATATAATTATTCAAAGAAAAAACAATTACTTGACAAAATAATAATTAAGTTTATAATAACATCCTTTGATTTCATCTTTTTTCTTATGCATTCGCGTCATAAACGAAATAAAGTGTACTCCATGCTACATCGTTACGATGATAAGCTGATATCTCACTATTTGGAACATGGTCCGGAAGGGCTTCGTACAACATTGGGGATTACCTCCGACAGACTGTGGGACGTTATTTTTGATTACCTTGTGTTTGAAAAAGAGGTGGTGAAGTATTGCACACGTAATAACAGTGCTTATATACATAGTCTTTTTGCGGAACATGGCCCTCGGGCTATTCGCAGCGCTTTCCAATTAAACGGAGATAAATATGAAGACATATGGGAATATGTTATGGATTATATCGGTATTTCCCGCGGGGCTTTATATGAATATGTGTCTGAAAAATCATCGTTGTATCGTGAGCATATTTATCGTGGAGAATGTCTTTCACTGCGAAAAGATCTTGCGATAGAAAAAGATAAATATGAACATGTATGGGGAGAAGTTCTTGATTTGTTACTTAATGCGGTTTCTACAGATGCTTTTACACATAGTGCTTTTGAGCATGGGCTTCACCTTTTTTCAACATTGTATAACCGTGGACGGAAACAGCGTTCGCTTCGAACTTGGCAGCACAAGAAACAGACGTCATAATAGGGTAGTATGAACACTCGACTTGATATATGGCTGGTTTGTAATAAGGGTTTACGCAGCCGTTCACAATCCAAGGATTTTATTACACGAGGACTTGTTTCGGTTAATGGTGTAACCGCAACAAAGGCATCGTATCGTGTTAAGGGTGATGATGTTGTTACCATAAAGAATAAGGGTATGTATGTAAGTCGTTCCGCCCGAAAACTACTGCATGCGCTTGATATTTGGGATATTTGTTTAGATAAGGCGACATGCTTGGATATAGGATCTTCAACAGGCGGATTTACGGAAGTATTACTCAATCACCGTGCTCGAATCGTGTATGCGGTTGATGTCGGTGTAGACCAACTGCATGATTCATTGCGAAACGATACTCGCGTTGTGGTGTGTGAAAACACCGATATACGTGATGTTCAGTTTAATGATATATCGTTTGATATTATTGTTATTGATGTTTCCTTTATTTCGCTCACACATATCATTCCATTACTTTCTTTGTTTTTGGCCGAGAAGGGAACGGTTATCGCTTTATTAAAACCGCAATTTGAAGTTGGTAAGGATTTTGTGAAAAAGGGGATTGTAAAAGATAAAGCGCGTGTAGAAGAGGTTAAAAAAAAGATTGTTACTTTGTTTATGCAAGAGGGGTTTGATGTTAAACCACTCGCAAAAAGCCCGATTAAGGGGAAAGAGGGGAATCAGGAGTATCTTTTATATGCACAAAAACAATAAGCTAATCTTCTCGTGGTTCTATTATAAAGAACAATTGTTTTTTTACCTTTTGCTCTTCGTTAATCAGGTCAATTCGGTAGGCGGTTTTGTGATGAGGTAAAAATTTATAATATGCCAAATCTACAATTTTGGTGTCTTTGCCGAGTCTTTCCAGATTTAAATGATTATCGCTGTCTTCTCGTTCACTTTTATCATACTTTTCATATTCTTCACGAGTAATGGTATCAAGTGAAATGCTTTTTGCACTATAAATTGCCATAAGCTGTTTCTCAGCTTCTTCAATGTTTTGTGCTGTTATTATTTCTCCCGGCATATGCTTAAGATATGTATATGGTACGCCCGGAGGGATTCGAACCCCCAACCCTCGGTTCCGAAGACCGATGCTCTATCCAGTTGAGCTACGGGCGCCTAATAAAAAAGATGCGCTAACCTTAACGCTAGCGCATCTTATCACAGGTTTATGTCATTCATCAACGTTGTTTTCGTCCAAGTGCTCGGTTATGCCACCAAACAAGTACAGGGCTTGCAACGAAAATCGATGAGTAAGTACCTACAATTGTTCCAAGAACAAGTGCGAGGACAAAATAGAATATTGAGCTGCTTCCTAAGAACAGAAGCGCACATAAAGTGAATAATGTTGAGATAGAAGTATTTAACGATCGAGCCATTGTTTGAGATAGTGCTTTATTGGCTACTTCGCCAAAGGTTACATCTCGTCCCATATTTTTTAAGTTTTCACGTACACGGTCGAATACAACGATGGTATCGTGTACTGAGAATCCGAGAATAGTGAGGAGTGCGGTAATAAAGAGTGCATCTATTTCAACACCAAGCACGTAACCGAGAATCGAATAAATACCAACAATAAACAGGACATCATGTGCTAATGCAACAATGGCGCTTAAGCCAAAACGCCATGGACTGACATTTCGAGGTATCTTTCTGAATGCAAATGCAATGTAAAGTACAATTGCAAAGAGTGCTATGAGTAGCGCAATGGTTGCCTTATATTTCATAGTGTCACCAACTGTTGGTCCAACGGTGGTGAAGCGTGTTTCTTCAAAAGAACCGAATTCATTCTCAAGTTCCGCAAGCAGTGCATCGTGAGTATCCGATGAAATATATTTGGATTTAATAATATAACCGTTATCAGACCAGATTACCGAAGCAGTGCTAAAATCAACATCTTCCGTGCGCGGTGTAATAGTTGGAGTCTCGTCGGCCTCTTCCACGGTGCTTTCCTCAGCGTTGCCTGTTTCATCGGTTGCACCGACTTCCTGCGTTTCCTCAGTTGATTCGAGACGTTGTCCAATATCTTCAAGTGCTGTTTTAAGTTCATCTTTTTCAACCTGTTCTTCAAATTTAAGTTGCATTAATGTTCCACCGGTAAAGTCGATTCCAAGACGAAGTCCAAAGGCGATCATTCCGACAAGAGATACGGCAACAAGAATACCTGAAATACCAAACCATATTTTTGTATTTCTTATGATCGGCAATATTCTCGGTTTTTTATTGGTTTTCTTTGCTCCCATGAGGAATCCGTTTTTAGCAATTTTTGTACCAACCAGTGTTTTTAAAAACACTTTAGTAATCATAATTGCGGAAAACATTGAAACCAAAATACCTGCGGCCAAGTTGAAGGCGAATCCTTGAATAATTGAACTACCAAAATAAAACAAGATTGCACAGGTAATAAGTGATGAGAAGTTACTGTCTCTGATACTGCTCCATGCTCTATCAAACCCGATATCAATAGCAGAGCCGAGCGTGCGGCCATCTTTAATTTCTTCTTTAATACGTTCAAAAATAAGAACGTTTGCGTCAACCGCCATACCAATCGATAGGATAACACCGGCAACACCGGCCAATGTAAGCACGATAGGGTTTGCCAGCAAGAAAACTATAAAGAAGAGCGCAAATACAGCGAGGACAGACGTTAACAGTTTTTGCCATCCGTTACTTTTGCCGTTCAAGATGCGCATCATGAGATAAATAAACATGGACACCGCAATGATAACGGCTAAGAAGGTATGTAGCTCACTTTGTATAAGGAATAATAAGATAATTGAATAGATAC
>WJKT01000031.1 GCA_014728955.1 Candidatus Peregrinibacteria bacterium | reverse complement strand
TCTTTACATTGTTTGAAGAACGTTATTTGTTCCTTTAACAGTGTTGTTTTTTTTGTTGCCTGCTCAGTATCTCCCCAGCAATAATGATTGAAAATTTCATAAAAAAGGTTCTTATTTCTATTAATCTCTTTACGCGGTAATCCTTCACGAGCTGCTTGAGTTATTGTTTTCATCGCCTTATTAATCTTTTCGAGCGGAATACGTTTTTCCTTGTTTTGTCTCAGATATACTGTAACGGAATCCTTTGTTTTAAGGGATAAACCCATCATTCTAAATGCCTTGACGGTTGGCTTCAGTTTTTCTTTAGTTTGACGAATTTCCATGAGCTTACGCTCATGAAGTAATGTTTGTTTAAGTTGATTGGATTTTTTATAAAGAAGGCCTTTGTACTTAGCCATTTCCTTTTTAGTTGCTTCTTTTTCATCAATCACATCATCAATAGCCTTGCCCATCTCCGATAAATAATTTTGTTTATCCTGTTTTTTATTTGGATAATCAAGGCTGTCGATGAATCCGGAAACTTGTTTCTGTTTGTTAGCTAAATATGATTTTGCCTTACCGGTAAAATCTTTCCAGTTCCCTTCAACTTTTTCCGGAGACTGGTTTGTTTTTGTTTCGAATTGTCGTTTTGCTTGCTCAAACGGCATATATCTATTTTTTTGTTTGTTTTAAATGCTGATTTAGTGCTTTTTTGGTGTATTTATTGGAAATTTCTTTCATTTTTTTAACATATTTTTTTCCAAGTTTTGACTGATAAATAAGTTTCAATTTATAAATTTCCTGAGCTTTCTTGGCCTTATCAAAAAATTCACGAATCTCTTTAAGTTCTCCAGAAGATGCGGATTCAATGAATTCAAGCCACTCTTTTTTATCTTTCTCATCAAAAAAGTCAGCCTTCTTTGATTTGTTTTTTTATTTTTGTTTTTTGCATTGTGTGCCAATATTCAAAAATATCTTAATATTTTACCACAAAAACCGCATAAAATAAAGATAAACAAGACCTCCCTCGTTATGTAAAACTACCTGAATATGTTTTCTAAACGCGCCAGACACATGTTTATGCGTTCTTCCGATGTTGCAAACGAAAAACGTATATGCTCATCGCTGCCGAACGCGTTGCCCGGAACCGCGGCAATATGAGCCTTTTCAAGTAATAGAGTCGCCATGTCTTGAGAATTGGTAGTGGCATCGTTGTAAAGGGCCGACATGTTGGGGTAAAGATAAAAAGCTCCGCCCGGCTTTACGCAGCGTATACCAGGGATTTTATTGAGGCCTTGGATAAAATAATCCCTTCTTTTTTGGTATATGTGTCGCATTTTTTCCACGTCATCTTGTGGACCGTTTAAGGCTTCAATACTGGCAATTTGCGCCAATGTATTGGGGTTACCGGTAATATGCGAAAGAGCACCTCCTATATGTTTTGCGATTGATTGTGGCATACCGGCATAGCCGATGCGCCAGCCCGGCATGGCATATGTCTTTGATACACCGTTTAATGTAATTGTTTTTTCCCATACTTCGTCATTTATACGGGCAATGCTGTAATGTTGTGTATCATAGGTTAGTCGTTCGTAAATTTCATCGGCAATAATCCATATATTGTGCTTAATGCATAGAGCTGCAATTTTTCGTTTCTCTTCTTCTGAAATAACAACGCCTGTTGGATTGGAGGGGTCATTCAAAATAAGAACAGCTGTTTTTTCTGTTATATACTGCTTGATTGTATCGGCTTTAATTTCAAATCCATCGTCTTCTCGGGCCGGAATGAAAACCGGATGTGCACCGCATAATCGTATGTCATCGGGATAGGTTACCCAATATGGGGCGGGAACAAGTACATCGTCTCCGGGATTGGTGAGTGTAAGCAGTGCAGCAAATAAAATCGGCTTTGCCCCTGTTGCAACAACAATTTCATCTTCTTGATATGAAAGATTGTTTTCACGAGCAAATTTTTGTTTTATAGCCTTTCGAAGTGGCATAGTTCCAATTGCCGGTGTGTATTTCCCATTGCCGTCCCGGGCTGCCTTTTGTGCCGCTTTCTTGATATGTTTCGGCACAGGAAAGTCCGGCTGACCAACCGCCATATTAACGACGTCAATTCCTTGATCTCGCATTTCGTCAGCTTGAGCATTTAAGCTTAAGGTTGGCGAAGGTGTCATGCGCTGTATACGACGAGAGAGCATGATAAAAAGTTTTAATTATTGAAAATTTCAACAATATCCGTTTCCAATTGAGGATATTGTTTGAAAAAGTGAGCACGTTCGCGTTTGAGTCTTTTAATGTTAACTTCATACTCTTGTATACGATCTGTTCGATTATACAATTTTTTTGGTTGCAGAAGTTCTTCGTCGGTTATATCGGGAACATGCGTTGCAACTTCGTAGCCGAAATCCATATCTTTTTCCCATTGGATAGTATTTTCGGCGATACCTTTTACAATTGACGAAGAGTGTGGAATCTTGATTTTTTTTGAAAAATCATTGCTTGGGGCTCCCCCAATACTACCGGTATTCATCATAAACACTTCCATATCTATAGTGCCGAGAAGGTCTTTTAATCGATTTCCTTGAAAGTCGTCTAGTAGTGGAAAGAAAGGGTTTGTACCGGGTACACGCAACGCTTTCCCTTCTTCCGATGCGCCTCCGGCTGATGTTCCTGTAGTTTCGCCGAGCATAAAATATGCTGCCGCTTGACTACCCGATAAGTGGGTGATAGCCGGTATGACGTTTTCGTTTCTATTAAGAATAATCAATGCATCTGCTTTGTTTATTTCTTGTGCCGAGGCAGCGTTTTCAATTGCCTTAAGAGAGAAAACGGCTCTCCCGTTTTTTGTATACGAGGTATCGAAAAAATCTAGCTCACCATCTTCATTTTGGGAAACGTTTTCCAGATAAGCATTTTTTGAAATAGTTGCTCCGTGAATTACGGCTTCCGTTTCCGGATTTAATCCGAATGTTTTTGCAAAACACCCGGCTTCACTTGCGTATACTTTCCCGTCCGGCATGAGAGCGACAAAATCGTCCTGTACGGGTTGTGAATTATTTTGATTGGTGAATGTTGTTGTTGTTTTCCCTGTTCCCGAAAGCCCTATAATAAGAATTGTTTTATCACCCTCGCGCGTAGGGATAATCTTGCCTCCTGCGTGAAGGGCCAATCCTCCTCGTTTATAGACAATATTATTCCACATACGAAGCCCTCCCTTTTTTGATTCGCCAAAATAGTCCGAATTACAAACACGTGTAACATTGTTCTCCAAGTCAACGGTGATTACTCTGTTGTCCGGATAGTCCGGCATATCAAGTCCGGGTGTCATAATAACCGTTACTTCCGGCTCGTAGTCTTCGTTTTTATAATCAGGTGGCGTATAATACATAGTTTTTTGCATAGCCGCGATGTTGGCTGAAGACTGCTCTACAATTAAGCGCGCCTTTGTTCTGAAAGAAGGATCGTCTCCAATAAAACCGTCAATCACAATCATTGTTTTTCCTTGCATATATTTGTTTTGTTTCTCGGCGATTTTTTTACCTTCTTCGGGAGTAATGGTTTTCATGCTGTGTTTTTCCGGCGTTTCGGTAATAACAAAAGTGCTTGGCGCACTTCTTGAGGTTACTCTGGTTGAAACATTCCAATTGCCGTGTTTTGTTTTTTGTGCATTTGGCATGGCAGCAATCATTTCATCAAGCTGCTCAAAAGACGGATTGTACAAAAGCGTACAATCGCCGGGTAGTTGTGCAAAATTATTCATGGCACAAAATGCTTAAATAACAAAGCTATACGTGTATCTTAGAATGAAGTTTGAAGTGGAGCAAGAGCAAATGAGAGGGGGCGATCAATCTCCCCAATGAAGCTTGGTGCGAAGCATCTTATAGTAGTTTCCTCCGGTTAATCGAATCATGTCGAACCATCTTGATGATTTTCGAATCTTAATTTCGTCCCCGTATTCAAGGTCGAACGTTTCCTGTCCGTCTAAAGTTAAGCCAACATGTTCTTTTACACGATGAGTTTGAACGATAATCTTAAGCTGCCTGTCGTTTGGTATAACAATTGGACGTACCGAGAGCGAAGCAGGGCAAACGGGAACTACAACAAAAGAATATACCGATGGATGTACAATAGGGCCGCCTGCTGATAAGGCGTGAGCCGTTGAGCCTGTTGGTGTTGCCACAATTATGCCGTCCGCTTCAAAGTCAATTATTTTTCTTTGGTTAACCTCCAGGCGCAAATCGATTAGTCGAGCGAATAGTCCTTGGTTAATCACCGCATCATTTAGTGCGAGATTGGTATACAGTTTTTGTCCATCTCGATATATGGTGACACGCAAAATAAATCGACGGTCGATAACATAATTGTTGTCGAAGACTCTGTCGAGGGCACCGTACATCTTTTCGGGAGTTGTTTCTGTTAAGAAGCCGAGGGTACCCATGTTTACTCCCAACACGGGAACCTTTTTTTTATTTGTTCGACGAGCCGTTTTTAGCAGAGTTCCGTCTCCACCCAAACAGACCGCCATATCAGCTTCTTTAAGGAGCTTTTCTTTCTTATGTCCGAGCTCGTTTTTCATAAGAGCCGCACTGTTATTGTCGAACAGTATTTTTTTCTTCCTTTTCTTCAGGTAATCGACAAGCTCAAACACCACCTCTTTTCGGGCGATAATATTGCGTTTTGTAATAATCGCAACGGTGTTCAGATTTTTTGGTAGTTTGACTTTAGACATAGCACTGTAATTCTATCTAAACTTCATTTATTATAGCAAGCAGTTTTCGTGCACTTAACTCCCACGAGAAACGAGTGTGATGTTTTAATCCTTTTTGTATAAGTGACTCTCGAAGTGATGGTTTGTTTAAAACGGTATGCATGGTATCTGCGAGCGCTGCCGTATCGGCGGGGTCAACACAGAGTGCGGCATCATCAACAACTTCCGGTAATGATGAAGTGTTTGAGGTAATAACCGGGCATCCGCATTTCATTGATTCCAAAGGAGGAATGCCAAATCCCTCATACAAAGACGGGTATACAAAAAGATGTGCCAGGTTGTACAAAATAGCAAGTTCCTCTTCGTCCACATACCCTAAAAAGTGCACTTTATGTTGAATTGCAAGTTTTTCTGCCGTTTCGAAAATACGGTTGCTTTGCCATCCTTTTTTCCCCGCAATAACCAGATGAAGGTCCGGATAATATGGAGCTATTTTTGCAAACGCTTTTAGTAATGTCGGATAATTTTTACGCGGCTCCAGTGTTCCGACCGAGAATATGAATGTTTTTGGTAAATTGTGTTGTTCCTTAAATGAAGCGCATGCTTCCGGTTCCATAACGCCGAATATATCTGAAGCCGCATTGGGGATAATTGTTATGATTCTATCCGGAGTGTGAAAAAGCTTTATGAGATCTTTTTTTGTATTTTCCGATACACTTAATATCCGATACGATTTTTTTAACGCTCGCTTTAACGTTATTTTTTCAGTCAAGACAGCCTTTTTGTTGTGCTGTTTCGGATAAAGAAATGCGATAAGGTCGTGAACAGTCATAAGCACCCGAAGTTTGTTCGGATTATGAAATGCCGGAATAATGTAACTCGTAGGTGCTATAAAGAGGTCGAGACCTCTCTTGTATATATCTGATAAGGCCTTTTTGTGCCACCATAATCCTTTCTTTGCAATATGGTGAACGTGTGCGTGATCAAAATCGTTAAAATTATCCGTTTTATGATCGGTATACAGCGTATACCGGTTATTTTTATCAAGTGAAAGAAGCGCTCTCGTTAAATGAAAGGCATAATATCCCTTCCCGGCCTTATTGTTTCCTGTTTCTCGAATATCAATACCGATTTTCATATCATCGTATGTTATAGCCGCCAATACTATACCTTGTACGTCTTTTTTTTGACACCCCTCTTTACATTTTCGGTTCCTGTGTTATCTTTTAAATCGTTATATATACCTAATATTTTTATCGTGCCGGCTCAACGTATACAAGATAAGATCAAATCGTTACCTACAGCGCAAAAGCTTATAGGGATCGGTTCTGTTATTGCCATTATTAGCTCGTTTCTAACATGGTATCGTGATATCGATGCATTTGATAGAGGGGGGGCATATTTGGGAATTACCGGACCACTGTATTTGATTGGCTATATTATTATTTGCCTCAGTGCTTTTGCATTAGCGCTAACTGTTTTTCATGTTCTTGAAAAAAAAGTTCCTTCATTGCCTATTAAAGAATCAATGGTATACATCCTCAGCGGAGCTACATCAATCTTTTTGCTTATACTTGCAAATTCAATTTATTTCCATCCTCAGTTTGGATTAAATATAACTTCAAAAGAGTATGGATTGGGTATGATGTTGGCTTTTATCGGTTCGGTTGCTGTTACCATAGGAGGAGTATTGCAAAATAGAGAACGTGGAACCAGCCGTCTTATTAAAGAATTCCAGCAGGAAGCCCGAAGTTCGGAAAAAGAAGCTGACCCGGTTGTTGAATTGAATAATTTTCAAAAAGAGCAGGAACGACGAAAACAGAGTCTTGAAGAGAAGGCGGAACATAAAAAAAGAGAGGATATAGCGTCTAAGCGGGCGGTTCAACAGGAAGAAAAACCAACCATCAAACCGCAGAGTCGTCAATATGACGGAGGACGTGTTTATAAAGCAAAGTCGGAAGCAAAACCGGAACAAACAAGTGTTCGGCAGGAACCATATCCGGATGTTTCAAAACTGCGTCGAGAAAGACACGATCGTCCTGTTACAGATAAAAAAGAAGAAAAAAAAGTTAATCCCAATTCGGTTATCCGAATGGATCTCTAAAATGTTACCCTCTTATGGCTAAATCAAAAACGCAACCGTTTGGTGAGAACATCAAATATTACTGTAAAGATTGTGAAAAATTCATTCAAGGTAAGCAAGTTGGTCGAAAATATGTATTTCGTTGCCCTATTTGTAATACGAAAAATGTTGCGTTTGGAACTGAAAAAAGTTTAGTGAACTTCTTTCATTTAGATGAAAAGAAATCCGAGAAAGAGGAAGAGAGCAAGAGTGAAAAAGAAGAAGAAAGCGATAAAAAATAATTTAGATTAATTTTAAAGATTTCTTAATATAAAGCGCTAAAGTAGGCGTAGAAATTTTCCTATTGACAGGTGAGCGCATACTCACCTATACTCGAATCACACAACAATTATTTTTTTAACGTTATAGTGTTATGGCAAATCAAAAAAATGAGCGCAAAAAAGCAATTGACTTAGCGTTGTCACAAATTGAAAAATCACATGGAAAAGGTTCAATTATGAAGCTTGGTGATGCAAAGCAAGTTGCAATTGAAACGATTCCTACCGGATCGTTATCGTTGGATTTGGCTCTTGGCGGAGGTGTTCCGCGAGGACGCATTGTTGAAATTTATGGTCCTGAAAGTTCGGGGAAAACAACATTGAGTTTGCATATATTGGCTGAAGCGCAGAAAAAAGGAGGTCAGGCTGCCTTTATTGATGCAGAGCATGCAATGGATCCGGATTACGCGTCACGCATCGGTGTTGATACTTCAAATTTGCTTGTTTCACAGCCTGATAGCGGAGAACAAGCTTTGGAAATCGTAGAGACATTAGTACGATCAAATGCCCTTGATATTATTGTTGTTGACTCAGTGGCTGCATTAACGCCTCGTGCTGAAATTGAGGGTGATATGGGAGATGCACACATGGGCTTGCAAGCACGGTTGATGAGCCAAGCTCTTCGAAAGCTAACATCGTCTATCAGTAAGTCTAAAACAACGGTTATCTTTATCAATCAAATTCGAATGAAGATTGGTGTTATGTTTGGGAATCCAGAGACAACAACCGGAGGGAATGCACTTAAGTTTTATTCTTCGGTTCGAATGGAAATTCGCAGTAAAGGAAAAATTGAAAACGGGACTGGTGACAATAAAGAAATTTCAGGTAACCGGGTACGCGTAAAAGTGGTTAAAAACAAGGTTGCGCCACCATTTAAAACTGCAGAATTTGATATTATGTATAACAAAGGTATCTCATTTGAAGGCGACTTGGTTGATCTTTCTTCTAAATATGAAATCACTCGTAAATCGGGTGCGTATTACAACTATAAAGAGCTGAAGCTTGGACAGGGCAGAGAGAATGTTAAACAGTTCTTAATGAAAAACAAGAAAGTTGCAAAAGAAATTGAGAAAGCGGTACGAGACAAAGTAATGAAGGAAGCTTAAATAAATGTTATGGGTCACTATGATCGCTTGATGCGGTATGCATTGAAATTGATTGCAAAAAAGAGGTATACCGGGCATGAGCTTGAAAAGAAGCTTACGAAAAAAGATAATGAAGCTTCTGAGCAGCGGAAAAAAGTTATGAGCCGTTTAAAAGAATTGGGATATATTGACGATGCCGCGTTTGCTCGTGATTATATCTCTACTCGTCTGCGATTAAATCCTCGTGGAAGAAGATTGCTTGCTGTTGAGTTGCTGAGAAAAGGGGTGGCTAAACAAACTATTGATTATGCTCTTGATAATGCCGATATTGATGAGGTTTCTTTGGCAAAACGTATTCTTGAAAAACGTAAGCATCGTTTTACTTCATTGACCTATTACAAAAAAAGAGCAAAAATGATGAGATTTTTATCCTCTCGAGGTTTTTCTTCCGATGCTATTTACAAGGTTTTGGAGAGGTGTTAATATCGTAGAGCACTATAGCAATGAGATGAAACAGGATGTAATTATACTCCTGTTTTTTTTATACATAACAATCTTTTTATGCAATCTCAATTTATGGCCGCAATCAATCAGATTTGCGATGAAAAAAATATCCCGCGTGATAAAGTTATTGAAACAATAAAAGCGGCTCTGCGCGCGGCGTACCGTAAAGACTACGGTAACCGTGAAGAAAACGTTGATATTGAACTTAACGAAGGCGCGAACTTTGCAACAGTGTTTCTTATAAAAGAAGTCGTTAAGAAAGTTGAAAACAAGTACACCGAAATGACTGTTGCGGAAGCGAAAAAGTATAAAAAGTCACCAAAGGTGGGTGATGAAATTCGTATTGATGCAACACCGCTCGAATATGGACGAATTGCAGCACAGGCTGCAAAACAGGTGATTATCCAACGAATTCAAGAAGCGGAACGTGAAGTGATGTACGAAAATTTCAAGGATCGAGAAAATGAACTGATTAATGCATTAGTACATCGTGTTGAACACCAACAGGTATACGTTAATTTGGATAATAAAATTACTACGATGTTGCCGCCCGATCAGCAAATTCCGGGGGAGCAATATTATGGAGGACAGCGAATTAAATTGTATTTGGATAAAGTTATTAAAACGACAAAAGGGCCACAACTTGTGATTTCGCGAACACATCCCAACTTGGTTCGGAAGCTTCTTGAACTTGAAATCCCGGAAATTAAGTCCGGTGTTGTTGAAGTAAAAGGAATTGCTCGTGAAGCCGGTGTTCGTTGCAAAGTTTCTGTTTCATCAAATGATGAGAAAATTGATCCTATTGGATCATGTGTTGGGCAAAAGGGTGTTCG
>WJKT01000030.1 GCA_014728955.1 Candidatus Peregrinibacteria bacterium | reverse complement strand
TTTTTGTCTTTGGTTTATAAAAATCTTCCAGGAATTTTTGCAATTGTTCCGGTGAGATATCACGCGTTAATCGTCCACGATGTGCGTACGAAATAGTACCCCGTTCTTCAGAAATAACAATAACATGTGCATCTGTATTCTCAGCAAGACCGATAGCTGCTTTGTGACGGGTTCCCAAGTTATGATCGTGACTTCGATATGAATGAGGAAGTACGCATGCCGCAGCGACGATTTTTTCTCCTTTTACAATAACCGCGCCGTCATGAAGCGATGTCTTGGGATAAAAAATAGTAAGCAGCAATTCTTTGGTTACTTTGCCGTTGATAGCCACTCCCGTTTCGGCGTATTCATTAAGCGAAACATCCCGATGCAATACAATTAAAGCTCCGATCTTACTTTTAGCCATTAAGACACTAGCTTCCACCAAAGCACTGATTTGTATCGTTGAAGCTTTTACTTCATTGCTGGAAAAAATACGGGTTTGACCGAGTTTTTCAAGTCCGCGACGCAATTCCTGTTGAAAAATAACAGGTATTGCAACCAAAATAAGTGTCAGAAAACGATCTAACAACCATCCGGTAGCAAATAACTGCAAGATGTTACTCAATACAAAAATAAAAGCTAAAATAGCCAGACCGATTAAAATATGAACCGCCCTGCTTCCGCGCAACAAAACAAACAAATAATAAAAAACAATCGACACCAGCAGAATATCAATGACAACCTGAGGCCATGAAAATTGCATAAGAACAAGGTTCTCCCAAAATGCCCCCAGTTCACGGGATATAAAGAGAATGAAGTCCGCTATAGCGTTATTAATAAAACTCATACACAAAGCCTGCTAATGTCCGGCAAGGCTTAGTGTACAACTATGCTTCGTTTCGAGCAAGCTTACGTCCAACAAAAAGTGCGAATAATCCAACCAGCAGATACACAGCGTCTTCGGGTCCTGAATCTGCAAGTTCTTTTTCTTGTGTTGACGTTACTGTTGTCGACATTGTTGGATCTTGTGTTGTGGTTTGTGTTGTTGTAACAGCCGGCGTTGTTTCTTCAGGTTCAGGAAGCGTTATATCTTCATCTTCTACAGTATCTTCAACAGTCTCTGTTTCCGCATCATCAATCGTTGAGGTATCAAAATCTTCGTCAGCCGCGGGCAACAAATCCTCCTCTTCATCGGTTTCATCGGTTTCGTCAGCAGTAATATCATCTTCAGAATCAAGCCCCTCTTCCTGCATTTCATCAGCTTCGTCATCTGTCATACTTCCTCCCGTATCCACTTCAATAACACAATCTTCATCCAATTCTTCAGATTCTTCCCCAACACATACTTTTCCGGTCATAAAGGGATGAACTCCTCCATCATAATAATACACACCCGCTTCATTAAAGGTATGGCTGAACGTATCACCTTGCGTCATAATAGCACTCTTAAATTCAGCACCGTTTTCTATTTCACCTTCAGGATCGTACGAAGAAACACCATGTTGCACATCAGCATTCTCTTCAGGTTCATCATGCAACCAACTTACCGTTGTTTCGGGTTCAATACGAACAATATCCGGATCAAAAGCAAAATCTTGTATACGAACCAATACCGTATCGGTATCAACTAATTCAGCTTTTAAATCCTGTGTGGGAACTTGCGCCCAATACGTTACCGCTGCGATAAGGGTAACAAGCACAATAGAAATGATGGTATTTATTTTTGTTTTTCTATCCATGAGATTTTTTTTAAATATTTAGTAGGTATTTTTGTATGTTAAATCCTATTATAATACCATAAAACAGCCATTTCTTAAAGTTACACGAATAGACATTTAGGTATTTTTGATGTATAATAATAAAAAACAATCATGTACCTTTCTTATGCACATAAAAACAAAAAGTCACGATAATCACGACATTCCGAAAGAACTCTTTATACTACCCATTAAAGAAGTTGTTGTTTTTCCGACAATGGTGGTCTCCGTGTATGTAAAAAACCCCGATTACCTACCCTTACTTGAAAAGAAAAGAAAAAACGAAGAGCCGATCGGACTTGTTGCATATAAAGATGCCGACAAGCAAGTACCCCCCACTGACAATCTATACAAAGTGGGGACGGCCTGCACGATTATTCAGATTATCAAAGGCAAATCGAATGACGCAATGGTCCTGGTTGAAGGACTTACACGATGTGAAATAACATCTTATACACAGAAAAAACCGTTTTTAAAAGCCCAAGTGGAAACATTATCTCCCACCGTTCAGCAATCCGAAGAAGGTGATGCTTTAGCTATGGAAATACGGCAACTCCTCAGGCTAAGTTCCTCTCTTGGAAAACCGTTGCCGGAAGATGTTGTACTGCATTTGGACAATATTACCGATTACGAAGAATTAATTGATTTGGCCGGATCGTATTTAACCCTGCCCATTCCGGAAAAGCAGTTTTTGCTTGAAATGAGCGATACGATAAAACGCATGAAACAAGTAGTAAAACAGCTCTCACGTGAAACACGTTTGTTAAAGGTACGAGGAGAAATTCACTCCGAAGTTGAAAAAGAGATGCATAAAAATGAGAAAGATTTTCTGTTACGACAAGAACTTAAAGCAATTCAAAAAGAACTTGGAGAAGAAAACGATGAACAGTCGGCGCAAAAAAAGGAAATCAACCATCTTGAGAAAAAAATCAAGAAGGCACATATGCCAAAAGAAGTACGAAAAATTGCCCTCAGCGAACTCAAGAGACTTAAACGCATTTACCCGGTATCACCGGAATATAATGTTGTTCACAATTATATTGAGTGGCTTTACTCTATGCCCTGGGGAAAAAGCAGCACAACAAAAATCGACATAAAAAAGGCACGAAAAGTGCTCGATAAAGACCATTACGGCCTTGAGAAAATAAAAGAACGCATTCTTGAATATTTAGCGGTTTGCCAAATGCAGAAAAAACCAGGCGCAACCATTATGTGTTTTGTTGGCCCCCCCGGTGTCGGAAAATCTTCATTGGGGCGCAGTATTGCCCGCGCACTGGGAAGAAAATTTGCTCAAATGTCGCTTGGCGGCATGCATGATGAATCCGAAATACGCGGACACCGGCGTACCTACGTCGGCGCCATGCCCGGCAGTATTATCCAACATATTAAGCGGGCAGGCGAAAACGATCCGGTGATTATGCTTGATGAAATCGATAAAATCGGCAATGGAACTATCCAGGGAGATCCCGCTTCGGCACTGATAGAAGTGCTCGATCCTGAGCTTAATTTCGCCTTTAATGATCACTATCTTGATGTTCCTTTTGATCTTTCAAATGTTCTTTTTATTACAACGGCAAATATCTTGGATCCTATTCCGCCGGCCCTACTCGACAGAATGGAAGTTATTAAATTGCCGGGATATATCGAAGAAGAAAAAATTCAAATAGCAAAACAATACTTGCTTCCAAAGCAAATTAAATTCAATGGACTTCACAAACATCCGTTTTCGCTTACTAATGGAGCTATCGCCTATATTATCCGGCGATATACACGAGAAGCGGGGCTACGTGATTTAGAACGGGAAATAGCAAAAATTTGTCGTAAGGTAGCAAAACAAATGTTGGAAAAAAATAAAAAAATCACTAAAATCACTAAAAAAGAGATTCCGAAACTCTTGGGCGTAGAGCGCTATTATGAAGATATTAAACAGAAAAAAGATATGGCGGGAATTGCTACCGGTCTTGCCTGGACACAGGCGGGAGGAGAAATCATTTTCATTGAAGCAACAAAAATGCCGGGCAAGAACAATTTAATCCTTACGGGACATTTGGGAGAAGTCATGCAAGAATCCGCAAAAGCAGCATTAAGCTTCTTACGAAGCAATGCAAAAAAATACAAAGTAAACGAGAAAGAATTCGACAAAACAGACATACATGTACATGTTCCCGAAGGAGCAACACCAAAAGACGGACCATCTGCAGGTATAACTATCGGAACAGCACTCATTTCTCTTTTTACCGGCAAGAAAGTACGCAGAGACGTTGCCATGACCGGTGAAGTAACGTTACAAGGCCGCATCCTCCCTATCGGCGGATTAAAAGAAAAAGTATTGGCAGCAAGGCGATCAGGCATCAACACCATTATTATCCCGCACGATAACAAAAAAGACATAAAAGATATACCTTCTCATCTCATTAAAGGAATTGATTTTGTATACGCCAAAACACTGGATGACGCCGTTAAAACGGCACTAAAATAAAGCTTTTCCTTTATAATATGTTTTTTCAACAATCGTATCGTAATCGCTTTTATGTGTGAGAAATCGAATATACTCATCAAGTGATTGATCAATTTGTTTATATTCTTTCAGTATGAGAAAATCAGCAGATTTTTTTATATCCAAGCTACCCGTTTCATCGCTATACCCAAGCACCTGAGCACCTGATTTAGTAGCATAATACAGAGCCGCAGTCGGAGTAGCATGCACGCTATCATGCACATCCAGAAAAGCCCGCATAACATCCAACATTGATGTTTTGGGCCCCGCACCAACATCTGTTCCCAACGCAAACGGAATATGGTGCCGAACAATATCATCAAGCGGCATTGTTCCACTCTTTAGAGCTACATTTGAAGTAGGACAATGTGCGATCTGTGTCCCCGTTTCTTTAAGAATAGTCAGCTCTTCTTCATGACAATGAATAACATGCCCAACAATCGTTTTTTCGCCAAGCAAGCCAGCTTGTTTGTACACATCGGTATAATGACGATATTCTGGAAATAATTTTTTAACAAGTGCAATCTCATCATCATTTTCGCTTAAATGCGTTTGAATATAGCAATTGTATCGCTGTGCAATTTCCGCCAATTGTCTCATTACCTCAAAACTGCATGAAGGAGCAAAACGAGGGGTTACCATATGCCGATCTCCATATTGCTCACATAATCGTTCTGTCACCTCTATCGCCTCCCTGGTTGTTTCCGATAATGAGTCGGGAGCCTGTTGATCCATAACCACTTTCCCCACTCGTCCTCTAATGGGCATCGCTTCAATCATTGTTTTAACAGCGTTTTCATGGATCGTGCCGTAAATACCGGCCGTTAACGTTCCATGACGTATAAGGTCATCATAAAACCGCTGTGCAATGTCCTTTACATGGGCGTTATCGCTACATTTTGCTTCTTCCGGCCATATATACTTCTTAAGCCACAAAAGCAGCTGATTCCCGCTGTAACTGCCCCGTACATCGAATTGTGGGAGGTGAACGTGCACATCAACAAATGCCGGCATAATAACCGGCTCTTCATCCCTATCGGCCATTTTTCGTATCCCCTTATCGATAATACGACCATGATCATCAACTTCGATAAAACCATGATGCATTACCTCGGCATGATGAGCATCGACGGGATTAATAATTGTTCCTTTATATATTTTTCCCATAAATCATGAAACCTGTTACAGTATAGTCAAAGTATACGTTAACCGTAAAATTATGTCACTAAAGTCTCAAATACAAAACGATCTTACTCAGGCAATAAAGAGCAAAGAAACAATTAAAACCAGTGCATTACGCATGTTAAAATCGGCAATTATGAAGTTTGAAGTTTCCGGTACCAAAAAAGAAGCAACCGATGAAGATATAATCGGCATTATTCAAAAACAGGTTAAGCAACGAAAAGATTCTCAAGAACAATTTGAAAAAGGCGGTCGCACTGAAATGGCACATAAAGAAAAACAAGAAGCTGATATTCTTGCAGCCTATCTCCCTGAACAAATGAGTGAAGATGCACTAAAAGATATTGTTCATAAGACCATACAGGATGTTGGTGCTACCTCAAAAGCGGATATGGGAAAAGTTATGGGAGCTATTATGCCCAAAGTAAAAGGAAAAGCAGATGGAAAAATAATAAATAAGCTGGTTATGGAAGCGTTATCGTAAACAAAAGAGCCCTACCCATATAGGTGATAGAGCTCTTCTTGCATATGTTTATCGCGTATTACAATGCAAATTTTCGCGAGAAAGCATCAAAGTCAATATCACGATTTGTTTCAAGTCCTTTTTCGGTAAGGAATGAATCAAGTACCACCGATACGCTATCCATATCAACATCTTGTTTGAGACGTTCATTTACGTCCGCTTTTAACACAAAATTAACATCTTGCTCCGGACCTACTACAAGTGGTCTGTCAAAGGTAAAAATCACTTTATTAACAGTTTTACCCAGCTTATCCAGATATACTTTTTGCACATCTACCGTAGCATTTATTTTTACGCCATCTGCAAAAAGCTCATAACTTTCAAGTCCTTCTCCATCCTGTAAGAAAGCAACCTTTTCAATATCAAGCAATTCTGTAAGATTATTATCAATTGATACCGATAGCATTTCAATATCAGTATCTCCCATTTCAAGGTCTGCCATAGTTGGCTGAGCAACATCAAAGCCAATCATTGGTTGTACCTCTGTTAATTCCGATTCAGGTTGTAACACTTTGTCTACCTCTATCGTGTCCGCTTCCAACTCAAAAGCTACTTTTTCAGCTTCATCAATAGCAATATCTCGTGCAACTTTGTCAGCTACACCGTCAACTTTCAGTCGCTCCATATCTTTCAGTCGTTCAGCATCTTCAACTTTCAGTCGCTCCATATCTTTCAGTCGTTCAACATCTTCAGTCTTCAAACGATCCATTTTGGGAGCTGCAACCCGAAAACTACGTCCCTGAAATAATTCCCCATTCGCCCCATAATACCCAAGCACCCCGATAACTCCTACAACAGCAAGAGCGATAACCCCTTTTACCCAACCTTTTGTTTTTGTTTTTTTTGCCATAATGACAATGAATTAAGAATAATTACTGTATATGTAAAGCCGTTCCTGCGGCATCTATGTCTCCTTTAACACCAATATTTGTTATAGCCTTATTTAATGCTTCCCCCACAGCCGATATATCACTGACAAACACAGTTATCGTCTGCCCGGGTTGCGCAATATTAACAACACCCTGCAGTATTACCGGTAATCTGTCTTTTAATAAAACTTCTTCGGCTGAAACCTCAATAAGCAAGCGAGTTGAAGAAATCCAAATATAATTACTACTTGAAAGTTCATGCCCATCAACCAACAATTTTGGCTCTATAATGGTCCTCGGCTCAAGCGCTCCTTCAAACTCAAAAAGAAATGAGCTGATAGACATGGTCTCATATTCAGCTTCAAGCACAAAACTGGTAAGCGTTATCAGTTCACCGTTAACAACAATATCTTTATTTTTCTTTACATAATCAATAAGAAGCGCACCCGGCATTTGCACTTTTGGTGAGGGCGAAGTGTCGATAGTATCGACTGTCGCCGAAGGTCGAAGCAATACAGCACCTTTAAAAAATTCGGTTCGCGGAGCATAGAGCGCCATAGCTATCAGGGCTAATACACCAACAATAAGAATGATGTTGAGCACAACGCTTGGCGTAAACTTTGTGCGCTTTCGCCTTTTTTGTTTTTTTTCTGTTTTTTGAGGAATTTCTGTTTCCATACAACCATATTATACAATATTTCTATATTTTTGTAAATAGCGGGCGGGACATTTTCTTGAATAAAACAGTGCGCTCAAGTACATTTATACTGCCCATAAAAAAAGAACTATGATTGCAACTATTAACCGTATCGACCAATATGTTGACAAAGAGGTCAGCATTAGAGGCTGGATGTATAATAAGCGCGGCAGTGGAAAAATATATTTTTTACAGCTGCGGGACGGCACCGGCATGATTCAAGGAATTGTTGAAGCAAGCAGTGTTTCAGAAGAAATTTTTTCTAAAGCGGAAGCATTAACCATGGAATCTTCGCTCACCGTTACCGGAACTGTTAGTAAACACCCAAAACACGATGATGTATTTGAGCTCCAGGTAAATGGTATCACCATCCATCACCTTAATGATGACGAGTATCCTATCGCGAAAAAAGAACATGGTCCGGATTTTCTTCTGAATAATCGTCATTTATGGCTTCGTTCAAAGAAACAATGGGCTATTCAACGTGTCAGAAACACTATTATCAATGCAACTTACGAATATCTTAATAATCATAATTTTATTAAAATAGACGCCCCTATTCTCACGCCAAACGCCTGTGAAGGGACAACGGAGCTTTTTGAAGTTGATTATTTCGATGAAGGGAAGGCGTATCTTTCGCAATCGGGACAGCTCTATCTTGAAGCGGCTATTTACAGTGTTGGGAAATGTTTTGATTTTGGACCTGTTTTCCGAGCGGAAAAATCAAAAACAAGACGTCATCTTACCGAATTTTGGATGATGGATGCGGAAGCGGCCTTTGTTGACCATGAAGAAAATATGAATATACAGGAA
>WJKT01000029.1 GCA_014728955.1 Candidatus Peregrinibacteria bacterium | reverse complement strand
CTGGATATCGTATGGATATTATTGAAGGATATGGTGCGCAGCACAGTGGAATCCGCCTCTTTAAACCAAATAACTACGTGAATCGTGTTGAAGGAGTGAAGCTTGTACTTGCTTCATTTGGACGAAGACCAACCGGTTACGGACATTATTCTCATCGATATACCGATGTGTATGACTGGATGACATTGTGGATTGAGGATGCGTTCAGAATTGGCCTTATCGATTCATCACCCAATGGACGATTTTATCCCGGTGATCCTATGACACGTGGTATGGCTGCAAAAGTGATTGTTAAAATGCTGCAGTATTCGGGCGATCTATAAAAAATGAAAAAAAATAGGCAAACTCTCTTCACTATTTGTCAATTTTTGTTACAATTAAGGGTGGCGCGCTCCTAACCTTAATTATATGTTTCAAAAAACATTTTCAGTGATAGCAATGATGAAGAAAGTGAGCTTGGTGCTTTTTGATATCCTTGTCATTGGTGCACTTGTTTTTCTTGTTAGTATTGCGACTCGTGCTGCCGATCAAGATATTTTGCTTAAAACTTCTATTGATGATGTACTGTATACCTCCGGTGATTCTATTGAGGTGACGTTTGAATTAGAGAATTACAGTGGTGATACTTTTCCGTTAACATTCGAATCCGGATGTCAGCTTGGCATTGAATTATTCAAGTATTCGGTTAATTCAAATGGCTATACGGTCCCTGTTTATAACGAGCTTTTATTTGAGCGAAATTGTAGCGATTCGACAACAACTATTAATATACCGGACGGGAAAAAAGCTATATGGACTCGGACGATTGAAGGCCTCAGTCTGCCGTCGGGAGATTATGTGGTGCATGCATATGTAGTAGGATATGAAGATGCTCCGTGGGCGGCACAAAACTCGTCGTTTATTCAAATGTCTGTCGATATTAACGACGGACAGCAAGAACCGTCATATGATGAAGAAGAACTGTTGTGTGAGGGCACGGGAGGCACCTATGATGCCGCAGGATGCAGTTGCCCGGATACGTATCAATGGAGCAACATGGTAGGATGCCAGAACGATCCGGAAGTGCTTGAACAATGTGTTGAAGATGGAATGTTTATTGGGTTTTCGACTGACGACATGGCCTGTATAGAAATGGGGGGGATGACTCCTCCGTTGGATGAACTACCGTTTAACGATATCGAAAACCATTGGGGGCGTGAATATATTGAAAATTTGTATGTACAAGGTGTTGTTCAGGGGTATGAAGATGGGACATTTCGCCCTGACGAGTATGTGAATCGTGCTGAATTAACAAAAATGGCTCTATCTGCAGCAGGTATTGAAGCTGAGGAGCCGTCGGAAGGAAGTGGCTTTGGGTTTGAAGATGTTGAAGGATGGCAGGTGGAGTGGGTTTATCCGGCCTGGGACAGAGGTATTGTTGAAGGGTATAGCCAAACCATGTTTGCCCCGGGAAGAAACATCACCCGTGCCGAGGCATTAAAAATTGCCATGCTTGCGTTTGATGTGACGGTGCCCGATACCAGTGATGAGTGGGCATTTGAAGATACTATAGATCACTGGGCTATTTCGTATATAAATCAGGCATATTTAGATTTTATTGTTTCGGGAAAAACGGATAGCCTTTTCTATCCGAATGATCCTATTACACGAGCTGAAACGGCGAAAATTATTAACAATTTAATCAATTAATAAAACGTCTTTATTTGAAAAGGGGGTTGTGGGTATTGGCATGTTATTAACCGTAACATTGCTCCTTTTCGGTTCGTATATGAATGAGGAAGGAGCATCGTTAACACATGCTTCGATGGTTTCATATGAAGGGTTCGGTGCTGCACACAGTGTTTCCGGATTGGTATATGATATGGAAAGCGGTTTCCCCAAACAGGCTCTTTCGGTACCATCAACAATCGTGATGCTTATCGGAACCGACAAAATGTATGATGCGCCGGGGATTATAACGATTGATCCGGATCATACATCGTTTATTGATGAACGACACATGTATCGTAAAGCAATCGTTGATCTTTTGAATCAGGAGTATGTAGGTGTATATGAGCAAGCATTTATTGAAGATAGCAAGGTGTCCTCAATGGTGCGTGAAATTCGCAACACGTATCCTTCGGCACGGCTGATCCCTCTTATTGTTCAGCATGATTTTGAAAAAGCGGATCCGTACAGACTTTCCAGACGCTTAGCGACTTTTGCCGGCAATAAGCGAGAGTCCATAGCGATTATTACGGGAGTATCACATGTTCAGTCGGATCATGAAGCGATTAATGTTTTGCGCGATACAACATTCAAAAGAACTTTGTACAACCAGGATATTACATTGGTTGATACGCTTGCGCTTAACAATACTGGCGTGTTAAAGGCTTTTTTATACACAATGCATTTCATGAATCTTGATGCGACACAAGGGGATGTGTCATATACGCTTTTTAATAAGGGTAATCGTGTTGCTCACGAAACACCTATAACATTATTGGCGTTTGGTGATATGATGTTGGATCGTCATGTGAGATCGCTTATGGACACACACGGACATGCTTATCCTTTTGAAAAAATACAAAGTGATCTTGATGGAATAGACTTTGTTTTTACCAATTTTGAAGGGCCGATAAAAGAAATTGAAGTGCCAACGCAAAAATCCATTTCATTTAATTTTAAGCCGGACGTTGTTTGGCCTGTTAAAAACGCGGGAATAACTATTGTCAGTATTGCCAATAATCATTCGTTGGATCAAGGATGGGCCGGTCGTGATGATACGATGAAATTCCTTGATGAAGCCGGTATACACTATTTCGGTCATCCTAAAAACAGCGCTGAAGAAAATGTATATATAGGGCAGATTGGGGATAAAACAATAGCTTTTGTGGGATTTGACGATACCATTTTCCGTATTGATCCCGTGCACGCTGAAGCGATGATAGAAGAATTGCAGTCTATTACCGACTACATTATTGTGTCGGTCCATTGGGGGCGCGAATATGTTCATCAGCCAACCGAGCGAAAACAAATGCTCGGGCACACCTTTATAGATGCCGGTGCCGATGTTGTCTTGGGTCATCATCCGCACGTTGTACAAACAATGGAAATATATGACGGAAAACCTATTTTTTATTCATTGGGTAATTTTATTTTTGATCAATATTTTTCGCAGGATACTCAGGAAGGATTGGGGGTTGCCATGATACTGAAGGAAGAGGAGATACAATTTTACTTACTGCCGTACAGTATTGACGCAAGTCAGCCCGAATTAATGAAAGCCCAAGCTAAAACACAATTTCTCGAGAAATTTATACGCTGGGGTGACTATAAAAAGGAAGATGTTAGCGATATAAGGAAAGGGGTTATTACGGTTCCCCAAAATTGAAAAAACCACTAAAATATGCTAAAATTAAAAGAAATATAAACTAATATACATTATGAAACTCGAATTCGTTGGTGCCGCCCAAGAGGTAACCGGATCGAAACATCTTATCAAGGTAAATGGTAAGAAGATTCTTTTGGATTGCGGTATGTTCCAGGGACGTCGAGAAGAATCGGCTAAAAAAAATCGTGAATTTGGTTTTGACCCCAAAGATATCGATGCCGTGATTCTTTCTCATGCACATATTGATCATAGCGGTTTGTTGCCGTTATTGGTTAAACAAGGCTTTCAGGGGCCTATTTTCTGTACTCATGCAACGCGCGATTTGTGTCATTACATGCTTTTGGATAGTGCTTATATTCAGGAGCGCGATGCAGAATATATGAACAAGAAAAAAGCAAAAAAAGGGGAGCCCCTTGTAGAACCGCTCTATAATACAGAAGATGCCCAGGCAGCATTAAATCAGTTTTACGGTATTGGATATGAGCGCACATTTGTTGTTGAAGATGGTGTTGCGGCATGTTTTTACGATGCCGGGCACATCCTGGGATCGGCGGTTGTTCATTTGATCGTTTATGAAAAAGATAAAGATAAACGAACCAATATTGGGTTTACGGGTGATTTGGGACGAAAAAACATACCATTGTTGCGAGATCCGCAGGTATTGCCGAAATGCGATTATTATCTCACGGAATGTACCTATGGAGATCGTCTGCATGAATCTGTAACGGACGCTGACGAGCAGCTGATTAAAATTGTTAACGATACGTATAAAAAAGGTGGTAAGCTTATTATTCCAGCATTTTCTGTGGGTAGAACGCAAGAGGTTGTATATAGATTGAATGTTGCTGTTAAAAACGGCGATATACCGGAATTCCCAATTTTTGTTGACAGCCCGTTATCTGGAAACATTACTGAAGTATTTTCCGCACATCCTGAGTGTTTTGATAAAGAAACTTATAAGGAATTTATTGATAATCGTTTGAATCCATTTGGTTTTGGACGATTAAAATATATTAGTGATGTTGAAGAATCGAAGAAACTTAATCATTATCACGGTCCATGTATTATTATTTCGGCTTCGGGCATGTGTGAGTTTGGTCGCATTTTGCATCATTTGAAAAATAATGTGGAAGATCATAAAAGCACGGTTCTTATAGTCGGTTATCAAGCATCGCACACGCTTGGCAGAAAATTGCAAGAAGGACAGAAAGTAGTGAATATTTTTGGGGATTCGTATAATGTGCGTGCTGATGTATATACAATAGATGCCTTTTCGGCGCATGCAGATAGAAGCGATTTGCTTGATTATGTATCACGCGTTAAAGGTATTAAAAAAATATTTCTTGTTCACGGTGAAAAAGATCAGGGATTTAAATTTAAAGATGTGCTTCTCGAAAGTGGGTATAAGGATGTCGAGATGCCGGCGCCCGGGGACACGTTTGATTTAACATAAAAATAGTTGAATTTTTATGGGGATTGGCTATAATACTTTTTGCATTTCCAGTTCGGATGAGAAAAATGCGGGTATAGTATAGTTGGCTATTATGTCGGCCTTCCAAGCCGAAGAGACGGGTTCGAGTCCCGTTACCCGCTCCAAACAAAAATGACAAGTCTTGCGCCTGGCATTTTTCGTTTTGGGGAGGTCTACGGTATGGAGCGAAGCTGCAATAGTGCGTTCTTTCTGCGCTCGCTCGCTTGAAACTATCAAAACAAAAAATCTGACCTTAAAAGCCAGACTTTTTGAAATATTTTGAGGCTATTTTTTATTGTGGTAAAACTGTTCCAATCGGATGTTTGTCGTCATGCGAGATGCTTACAACAAACCCGACTCCTGGTTGAAAGTTAGCTACATAAGGAATCTTATGTGCATAAGCTTCTGCCAAACTGGCAGCAATCGCAATAGGACCGCGTCCTGTGATATGAACTGCCTTCCCTTCTTGTACAGCTGGAGCCACCAAGGTTTGAAGTGTTCTTTGAATATCAATTTGTGGGGCAGTAAGAGAGAATTCAACTACAGTATAATCATCTTTTTCCTCAACCTTAAAGTCTACATTTTCAGCACTTCCTTCTCCTTCCATTAGAACACCAGATAGAGGTAATTTTGCATCAGGGCCGCCCTGGGGATATTTAACAGCTGTCGAAGTCGGATGCCATGCATGAGAAATAGTTGGCAAAAGCCAAGTCGGACACATACCATCAATTGTCACACTGTCATTTTTCCCAAGTCCAGATTTTTCTCTAGCTTGGTTAACCAAATCAAATACCTGAGGTAAATGATCCGGACTCCATTGAATTTGTTTTACAACACGGCCGTTTGGAAGTGTTTTTTCTACCGGTTCTAATCCTAATTGCGTAGCAATATCAGCAATTTTTATAACATGCGGATCTTCTTTTAAAAGATCAGTAATGCGAGCGCTTACTGAAGGATCCCCAGTAACCGTTGCTTCTGTTTTTATATCAGATTGATCAGTTGTAGGTTGATCAGGACCTTTTGGAAATTCAGCCATTTTATGTATAGGTTAAAAACTAAATATTTCTACTTATTAAACCATACCTACATATTTACAATTTGTCAAGCTTTTGTTATAATAAAAGCGTATACATTTAAAATTTCACCTTATGAGTGCAGATAATATTAACAGAAAAGGTCCACTAACAGAACCTTCAGCGCCCGAAGAAACTCCTGAAAAAGACTTAACAAAAGGTAGTGATGCAGAGGTCTGTATAACCAGAAGACAAACAAAATGTAGGTTAACCGAAGCAAGCGAATCGGTCGAGAAAAAACAGGCTATTATCATAGTTTGCGGACCACCCCATAGCGGAAAATCCGTTTTTTTCACTGCCTTAAAACAATATTTACCTCGTAGAGATACTCGATTATTTAGGGCTTGTCCGGATGGAGAAGGTACTTTTTCCCAATTAGCAGACGCTGATGTAGCACAAAATATTCGTAGAAAGGGAGGATTTACACCGGAATTTATTGATTTTGTATTAAAGGGATTGGGTCGTATTTCTCAAAAGAGAGTCTTGGTGGATGTGGGAGGAATTCGATCTCCTGAAAATGCGGCTATTTTTGAACAAGCCACACATGCTGTGGTGCTATGTCGTTCTGATAAACCAGAAGAAAAACAAGAATGGGAGGATTTTTGCAAAGAGCATGGAGTTGTGCTTTTGGCTTCTATTGATTCTTCTTTAACCGGTGAGGAATCCATAACAACCGATGAACATAGTGTGATTCGTGGTCAAATAGTAGGATTAGAAAGAGGCGAAGAAATAAAATCTGATACATTGGCCTTTTTAGCCTCGCAAATTTTAGAAGATACACAAGAAACAAGTGAGCAAGAAGTTATGTCTGAAGCTGATGGTATGCGTTTCATCAGTCTTGACAATTTAGCAGATGAAATGAATGTTCCTTCAAAAGGAAGAGAGATAAAAAGACCTGATAAAGGATATGACCTTACCATAGAATTACCGTGGTGGACGGGAGAAAATATTGGAGAAGCGGCAGAACGATTAAGAAAATTAGATCCACAGTCACCCATGTGGCTCGATGGAGGACACCCGGCAACACTCTATGCTGCAACCACCAGCGTATTACCAAACAAGGAAATTTGGTACACGGATGAAACTAATTATAGCGAGGGAAAAGGGAAAGTGGAAACTTTGGAGTTAAGTGATACCCCAAGTGATACTCTGGACTGGAAAGTTGAAGAAAGGGAAGATTACACATTGGTGGAAGTCGGATGGAAAAAGGATGTTCAATGGAAAATGGATAATTTCGCAGATTTTTTAAAAGATTTAAAGATTCCTCAAGTAAATCCGAATAAAGGCGTGATTATTTCCGGAAAAATGGCTTATCTTATTTTTGGTTCTATGGCCAGAACCTATCAAAGTCATGCACAATGGGTCGGATTATTTGCGCCACAACAAAAAGAAGACAGTAGCATGAAATGGCCGGCAATGGTTGTCGCCAGCAAATCTTCTGAACATCGAGTGGGAGAATATATTGAATGCCCTACTATTGGTCAAGCTGCTGAATCTATTGAAATTTTAAGAAAATATCATTTTGAACTTTTGGATCCGAGACCGGGGGCACGTTTTCCCCAAGCAAAACAACATAATGATACCGTACTCTCAAAACCTGTTTTGGGGATAGAGGTAACCGTTCCCGAACTGGCAGAACGTTGTTCATTGGGCAACATTGATCCACAGCATACAGAGGGAAATATTGAAAAAGCTGCTATTGAAGCAGCCGTTGATTATACTTTGCCCGCAGGAGAAATAACAATGGCGACTGTTCGTCCTGATTTAGATTCCATCGGTTCAATGGCGGTATTGAATTTACGGGCGAAGGGGGAAAGAATTGATACCACTGTACTAGGGCGCATTCAAAAAATTGCCGAAAGTGATAAATTTACAAAAGGGGCTTGGCCAGGCAAACAGTCCATACCCACTAAAGAAAATCCTTGGCCTGCTGCCATAGCTTCTGCCAGCGACACAAAAGCGCTGGCAGCAATTGCAGCTGCTATCAAAGACCACAGAAAACCTATCAATAAACGAGTAGGTCTAATGGAACAATGGTTGCTAACGGGAGAAGAGCCCTCTGAATATCGTGACAGAGTTGAAGCAGAACGAATAGAAATGATTGAAGCTATAAAAAATGACGATATTGAAATAAAAACGATTGCTGATGGTTCAATTGCTGTAGTGAATTCTACTCATCGTTCTGGCATCGGCCTTGGATATACCCAAGCTCCAGTTGTTATTGCAGTTAACTCACAATTTTCGATGCAAGGCGGCGAAAAACATACCAAAATCACTCTTGCTCAATATGAAATAGGCCATGTCGATCTATTAGCCATTTATAAAGAATTGAATGCAATTGACCCCGCCGTAACGGAAGGGGCCAAATGGGGCGGAAGTCCAACGGTAGGAGGATCTCCTCAGGGAATAGCTTCACAACTTGATACAGAGAGCGTTATCGAGATTGCCAAAAAACATCTTATTAAAAAATCAGAATGAAACCTGACGATATACAACGTTATGCTTCCGAAATCGAGCCGGAATTGCTTGATAGAATACCAAAAGCTCAAGCAGAGGAGTTGATTGCATCTATTCTAAGAGATAATTTTACTGAATCCGCTACCTTAGATG
>WJKT01000028.1 GCA_014728955.1 Candidatus Peregrinibacteria bacterium | reverse complement strand
GAAGAAAGCTTGCGCATGTAGGCAAATTATCAAAAAGTATAAAAGCAGTTCAGTCTGCCGAAGGAGCAACTATGCTTCAAAGATTTGGAATGAAGATCGGAGGTGTTTTCTCAGGATTAAGTTCTGCGAAGAGAATGGGAAATATTGCCGAATCAGGTGCAAAAATAAAAGCACTGGATTATGTTTCAACTGTTAAAAAGCTTGAAAAAGTTGAAGGATTTAAATCGATTAAAAATCTGGATGAAGCTGAAGCTTTTGCACGTACTGCAAGAGGTGAAAAATATGCTGATGCTGCAAAACAATACGCTTCAATGATGAGAAAAGACGGTATCGATTACTATAAATCGCTTAGTAAAAGTTTTGGATTTGCTGAAAATGCTCCACGGTTTGCCGGTGGGAGAAGGACTTTCCACAAAGCGATGAATTTTATCCGAGGAAAAATGTGGAAGGCTCCGGGGCAGGCTAAACGTCTTAAAAAAATGGAAAAAACAGCTGATGTGTATCAAGCATATAAAGTAGAAAAAGCCGAGGCACTTATGAAGTATAGAAAGGCTGTAGAAAAAGGAGAAGGTGTTGAAGATGCTATGAAAAATTTAAAAGCTGCAGAAGGAAAGCTGATCAAACATGCCAGAGAGTATGCAGAAGTGCAGGAAGAAGTATTTTCTACAGCAGAAAGGCTTTCACGAACTTCATTAATTGCAAGTAAGGCTGCAAGGTATTTTACATATGGAGGTTTTGCTATGGGAGGTTATTATTTGTTAACCGGTAAAAGTCCAAATGCGACCGGGATGTATAAAGCGGCAAGTTATGGTACTGGCAAAGCATGGACTGCGGCTAAATGGACGGGAAGACAGGCAACATCAATTCATAGATATAAGCCTCCTGTTGAGGATATAATTGATAAAGCTATAGATTCCCGTGCTAAACAAGTAGAGTTTGTTAAGAGAATTAAAAGCTTGGAAGATAGAAAGGATCCTAATAAGAAACAAAAAATTCATATTGCTTGTGCTAAATACTGGAATCATGATTTTGTCCGGGCCTGGGCATATAAGCATAAAGACAAGCTTGATATTAAGGAAATCCTTACTCAGGCAAAAAAGATGTTTATTCCTCAAAGGAACAAATTAAGAAGAATGGTTGCCCGGGGAGCCACTAAAATGCCCGGAGCCGGAGGGTCTAGTAATTTGGGTGGTCCGTCTGCCGGTTAATATTATTATCAATTAACATAAAAATATAATGAAAAAAACACACACATCTATAAAAATTTTAAAGAAAGTCATACTTCACGCTATTGAAATTGCAATTTTCTACCTGATTGCACTATGGATTCAGGTTGTAGCTCCGGAAAATTATGTATGGCCTGCAATTATACTTCTTGGATTGGTATATCTTGTCTATTTAATAAATAGTCTAATTGATGATTATCTTGATATAAAAGGTGCAGACTTTATAGTTTAATAGGCATTGGTAAGCTTAGATTTTTTTTATTGCACACCGAAAGTCCATACCGTACACTACGGGTGGGCTTTTTCTGCTGTAAAAGCACATACATTCTTATTATTAACTTTATTGCTATGGAATTTGATGGTGTTAGAGAAAAAACATTGGTACTTGTTAAGCCGGATGCTATTCAACGTGGTCTTATCGGAGAGATTGTCGGGCGTTTTGAACGAAAAGGACTTAAACTTGTGGGCATAAAAATGATGTCGCTTGATGATGAGCTTCTTGGGAAGCACTATTCTCATCTTGCCGACAAAGATTTCTTTCCAAGTCTTAAAAATTTCATGAAAAGTTCACCGGTTATCGCGATGGTATGGGAAGGACTTGAAGTTGTAACTGCAGTTAGACTTCTTTGCGGAATTACAAAAGCAAGAACAGCTGAAGCCGGATCAATCAGAGGAGATCTTGCAATGAGCGTTTCATGTAACGTGGTTCACGCATCTGATAGTGTTGAGAATGCGGAAAAAGAAGTAAACAGGTTTTTTACGGAAGATGAATTACATCGATACAACAAAGCGGAATACGAACATGTGTATGCGGATGATGAACGATAAAGGATATTAGAAGAACATTCATGTATGTCGTATTAAACGGAAAATTCAAGGAGCAAAAAAAAGCGGTGATTCCGGTTACCGACAACGGGTTTCTTTATGGTGATGCGGTTTATGAAACAATGCGCACGAAAGATGGTGACGTATGGCTTTTTGGGAAACATATAAAACGTTTAAAAAAATCGGCAAAGGCGGTAGGGATAAAGATCCCGTATACGACCAAAGAGATTCGCCGCATGATAGAAACACTGATTGAGAAAAATAAATCAAAGGAGGTGCGAATAAGAATTACCCTTTCACGGGGATCACATGGGCTTGATTTTGGGCCTGTAAAAAAGCCGACGTTTCTTGTGCAGACTAAACCCATTGTATTACCACCGGAAACCTTGTATGAAACGGGGGTGTCGGTTGTGACATACACTATTGAGCGACCTATGCCAAAGGTTAAATCAACATCGATGCTTCCGACTATTGCCGCGTATCGATATGCTCGTAAAAAAAATGCATTTGAGGCTGTTTTGGTTGACCATCGGGGAAGAATTTCAGAGTGTAGTATGAGCAATATATTTTTTGTTCGAAAAGGAAAGCTCATTACGCCAAAACATAATGTGCTTGAAGGCACAGTGCGTAATCTGGTTATTAAACAAGGAAAAGCAAAACGTACAACGATTAAAAAACGCGATCTTCCAAAAATGGAGGAATGTTTTATAACCAGCACGATTAAAGGTGTTTTGCCGGTTACGAATATTAATGGGAAATGCGTGGGCGACGGAAACGTTGGCCCGATTACTAAAAATTTAATGAAAATTGTATGAAAAAAATTACACCAAACGGGCCACCTCTTGTCATGGGTATTTTAAATCTCACGCCGGATTCGTTTTCGGATGGAGGAGAGTATGATTCTTTAGATAGTGCTATTAAGCGTTTTGATGAAATGGTGGAGCAGGGAGCTGATATTGTTGATCTTGGTGGAGAGTCGACAGGTCCCGGATCGGTTGACGTCACTGAAGAAGAGGAGCTTAAAAGAGTCATCCCCGTACTAAAACAGGTAAGAAAGAGATCGGATGTGCGTATTTCCGTCGACACATATAAAGCGAAAGTTGCCAGGCAGGCACTTGAGCATGGGGCGGATATCATTAATGATGTTCTCGCGTTTCGGGGAGATGGTGATATTGCCGGTATGCTTTCAAATTATGACAATCAGATTATTATTATGTATTCAAAAGATGCCACGGGCCGAACAACCGGGGAGGATCGTGAATATACCGATGTTATACGACATATTAAAGAGTTCTTTACCGAACGAATTGCGTTTGCGGAAAAAAAAGGAATATCGCGCGATCGTCTTATATTGGATCCCGGGCAGGGAGCATTTGTAAGTACGGTGCCAAAATACAGTTTGCAGATATTAAAGAATCTTCGTGCGTTTAAATCGTTTGGGTTACCGCTTATGGTTGGTTCATCCAGAAAATCGTTTATTGGTGAGACGCTGGGGCTTCCTCTTCATGAAAGAAAAGAGGGATCATGTGCATGTGCCGCGGTTGCAGTGGGGCATGGGGCTGATATTATACGGGTACATGCCGTTAAAGAAGCCAGAAGAGTAGCTGATATGGTATATGCAGTGAGAACTTGCTAACATATGTTTATGCTTATTACAAAAGAATTCACGTTTGACGCTGCACACTATCTGACCCACTACAAAGGGAAATGTGAAAAAATGCACGGTCATACCTATAAAATGCAGGTAACAATTAAAGGTGAGGTGAAAAAAGATGGAATGGTCTATGATTTTGTTGAACTCAAAAAGCTTGTTCGTAAAAATGTTATCGATGCGCTTGACCATGCTGTTTTGAATGACATTATCAAAAATCCGTCGGCGGAGAATATTTGTATATGGGCTTGGGAACAGCTGAGCGGAACAATAAAAGGGGCTGAATTGTATGAGGTGAAAGTATGGGAAACGGCCACCTCGTTTGCTACATATAGAGGCATATAATTATGAAAG
>WJKT01000027.1 GCA_014728955.1 Candidatus Peregrinibacteria bacterium | reverse complement strand
TATTGAATTGTCCGCCAAATTCACTCGTTGAAGCTTCATTAAATAAAATGATCTCAATAATCGTAAGATCGTATAAAATGTCAAATTCCGAATTTGATGTATCTCCGTCCATAAATACTTCGCTTGGTTTTGTCTCCATAGTAAGTTCACTGCGAATGTTTTCCGTTTCCAAAGTGCTTTGATAATCGTTTGCTATAGCCTGATATTGCAAAAGGACTGTGTTGATATCAGCATTTTCATCATCTTTTATAATAGACGATAAATCTCCCTCTTGCGTAAGTTTATGTATTTGATCTTCAGTCATTGAGTATTTATTTGAAACGCTTTTTGTTGCTTGCTCCTTAGGTTTATCGTTAATGTCTTTATAAATATCCAGATACATATCTTGTGCAAGAGCTGTTTGTGGTTTGTCTTTGAATTCTTCAATGAGTTCATCAACAGGACTTGTTGCTGCATGGGCTATATTCCCGCCAATAAGCGAGAAAACAAATGTAAGCAATATGTAACGTAGTAGTTTTTTCATGGAATTTAAGTACATTGTGTAGTGGTAGCGTCAATGAATTTCCCGGGTAATTTTTCAACCTCTTCCCGGAATTCAATAAGTTTTTTATTATATTTTGTTATATTTTTAATAATTTTTTCGTATTGTAAATGCATACGATGAGCAGCTGCCAATTCATCATACGTTTTTATAGCTATATCAAGGGCTTTTCTAGATCTATCAAGTTCGTTTTTTATTTCATTGTGTTCACTGATAGTACGTAATGCCAGTTGATCAATGGTATCCCCTTTCTGTGGGTTGGTAACAGCTTTTCTTTTATTTAATGCTGAGCTGTAAAGGTCATATTCTTTGGCAGCGGTCATAGCAAGACAATATGTGCCGTAATTATTTTCCGCACATTCATCGTTATCTGGTATTTCAGCGGTTCCGTTCCCGTCTTTTCCTTTTTTCAGAAGGGTTAATTTGGCATTAAATATTTCGTTAATACGTTTATGATAGAACTTTTCAACCTCTTGAACGGTCTTGTCCGGGGTGTCGTAAGGATTTATTGCCGAATCGGCACGTGAAATAATTGAGGCATAGCCGACAAAGAGACTTATGGTAAGAACAAGAAGAACAATTTGTATTAGTTTTGGTTTAGTATGTGTCATAAACATTGTTTAACAAAGCATGGAATACGATTTTTGAGCGATTTCCATTTCCCTAACATTTGAGTAATGTCAAAGACTAATGCATCAAGTTTTTTGTTTATTTGCTGCAGTTTTGTCATATATGCAGTGCTTGTTTTGATATTTGATGTTTGTTTGTAGTAGCTTTTGAGAAGTAATTCCATTGTTTGAATTTCTTCATCCATTTTCTTTTTACATGTTAAGTTGTCGTGTGTTTCGGTAAAAATAGCTTTCCCGGTTTCTGCAAAGTATGTTTTATATTTATCGCGAAGTTCTTTTTTATAGAGCTCAAATCGTTTCAGAGCAAGATCAAGCAGGGAAGTGTTGGTCTTTTTACTCTGAAAATGTTGTGTGAGATATTCACGGAATTCAGCCGTTTTATCCTGCATAAACGGTTGCATTTCTTTAACGCACTGGGTGTCTTTTGTAGACATATCCGATTCTGTTTCCTGTGCAAACACTGTGCTGATTCCGGATGAAAATAACAGGATGCTGGCACAAGACAGTATGGTAAGTAGTTTTTTATTATTCATAGGTAAGCTGATTACTTTTGGTGAATATGGTAGAAAGGTCGGATGTTCCTATAACAGCGAAGAAAATATCTCCCGGTATCAAATCTGCTTTATGATCGATAGCTGCTATACATGGACATGAATTACATGGTTCGGTTATAATGTATATGCCTTCTTCAAGCCCACTTCTCGGGTCTGTGTCTACAGTAGACAAGTCGTCTGAAGGGTCAAGAGGATCGGTTCCTCTGTTAACCTCCATTCCATCCATTATACCACCATTATCGGTATCCGGGTCAAAGGGATCTGTATTATAGATTTCTCGTTCATCCTTTGTTGTCAGGCCGTCGTTGTCATCATCAAACGGATCATCGGCTGGATAGTTGACCGGATTGGTACCGTGATCAACTTCATCCTTATCATTTGTTCCGCCATCATCGGTGTCCGGATCAAACGGATCGGTGCCAAAACGATATTCGTCCAGATTGATTAACCCTTCGTTATCGGGATCGTTTGTGGCATCACTCGGATCAAGAGGATTGAGCCCGTTTGCCAGTTCCCAGACACTTGGCATGCCGTCGCCGTCATCATCAATATCATAACAATCAAACGCTTCAAGTACCCGATCTGCGATAGCAACAAATTCCGCCCGTGTGATCGGCTTGTTTGGTGATCTGGCTTCTTCCGACGTAACAATATAGGTCTCATTAACAGCGCTTTCTTCGAGCAATATCGGTTTTAAATCTTGTGCTATCTGCATATACGGCTCATACCATGGGGCATTATCAATTTCGGTTATACCTCGAAGAGTGATGATTTTTTGTTTTTCTAAGGCTTCTAATACAATTTTTACCGCTTCAGCTCGAGAAATGCTAATATCGGGTTTAAATGGAGAAAGCCCTGTTGCCGCATCAATTTCTCCCAAATATCCTGTGATAAAGCCTTGATAAACAGCTTCTTTTATAATTGCAAAGTAATAATCCGTTTCCGAATATACTATGTCAGAGAAAAGAGATGGTGGTTGGTAACTTTCAGCTCGTGGAATAATACAAAGCATTTTTAAGATAATGTCGGTAAAATCTTTTCTGGCGATAAACGTATCCGGATTAAAATACCTGTTACCATTTTCGCTGGTAGCTCGTAATATGTTTTTTTGCGAGAGATCCAAAATGGCGTCGTAATATGGATGATCCGGTGTTACATCGTCAAATGGTGATAGTGCCGGCTGTGTGGGGTCTTTACCAAATGCAACTTCTTCATTATCACTGTACCCGTCGTTATCGGAATCGGTATTATGTGGATTAGTGCCCAAGCGGAATTCTTCAAGATTTGATAATCCGTCTCCATCACTGTCGAGCAGAGCGTCTCCAGGATTACGTGCATCAAATCCATACATAAATTCAAAGTAATCCGACATGCCGTCATTATCTTGATCAGACATGTTGTCACCTTCAGGTGGAAGGCCAAATTCATCGCGAGTTAGGATTTCAGCCGAACGATCATTATTAATGGCAAAATACATTTCCGCAATAACCGATCCGTCATAAAGCATTTCTATAGTGAGGGGATCACTATGGTCTGCAGCTTTCATTTGCAAATCAAGATTTTCATTGAAGAAATAGACGTTACCACCGGAGTCAATAATAGACATTCGAGTGTCTGTCGATGTGTCGATAAGCTCAGCAGCTCCCGTAAAGTTTGGATCTGATGCAGGGAGGGTTTGTAGCGTGAGTGTATCATTGGTATTTCTGTCTTTAATATGTACACCTTCGAATGGTACTACTGTTTCTGTGGTGTACTTTGTTTGATTGTCATCAATTGTAACATCAGTGTTTTGATCGGGGATCAGTACGATTGTCAAAAGAATAAGTTCGGTTGCTTTTTCTTTTACCACTAGACGTGTCGGCATCGATGGAGGGATTGCTTCCAATATATCCACGTAATAGCGTTCGTCAACAATAGTGATTCGCCCTGTTGCATCGTCAATTTCGGCTACTGTATCACCATCTATATTACGAAGAATTAATATGTCGTCAAACAGTAGGTCTTCAATAGCAAATTTACCGGCTTCATCGGTTATATACATACCGTTTTCATCCGCTCGATCTGTTGTTAATTGTGTTTTTAAACCATCTCGATTTCGAATAAGAGCAATCGGGATTTCTTGAGCTGCGGGATCGATTGATCCTGTGATGACCTGCTCTGTGGCAGATGCTTTATCAAGTGTTATTTGCGGAATTATTACTGTAATGGTAAGAGCCTGTTTTCCTCGGTTTTGAGATTCGTCCAAAACGTTCAATACAACATTGTGTGTGCCAACTTCATTAAACGGACCAAGTTTAAAATAAGGGGTGTCTTTGGTTTGATTAATTATGTCTACATCATTTGTGCTGTCTCCGTCATTGTCAGTGTCCGTTTCGGGATCGGTATCGAGGTAGTAGCTGGTGATGTCTCCTTCCGTATCGAATGATTGAGAAGCGTCAAGAGATAATGTTTGATAGATAATAACTTCTTTCTCGGAAGGCCCGGCTTCCGCATATGGTTTTTGATTATCCGAACATAATTGTGGCGCAAAAAGTTCAATTTCAGATGGATTGCTTCTGTTGCCCTGCTCATCAAAAGAGTAAATGTGTCCATAGTAATTACCTTCGGAGGTATCAACACTAACGAAAGGATTGTCGGGGTCGACAAGTTCTTCCAATTGTAAGGTGTCTGAAGGGCCGAGATAAGTTTGTGCACCATTGATAAAGGAGATGGTACTGTAACCTTCATGCATGGTTATGGTATCGCCGAAGTCAATGAGCATGCCGGCAGATAATTCCTTGTCTACACGCTTGTCTGATTGAGTATCGATAACTTCCACTTTTCCGGATGCTACGCGCAAGGTGAGATCATGTGCATAATTTGTTGAAATAGGGAAAATGGCGTTTTTACTTAACGTGAAAATCTGTTTGTTTTTATCAGATGGTGTAAGAGTAAAGACGCTATCTTCCATAACATGGATGATATGACCATGGTGTAGTGTTTGCATCATAGAACCCGAAGTGATTATGTCACGAGGAGTAGTTGTAATCGTAGCTTTACCGTTGAGACTGTCAACATAGCCGATACCTTCGCTTTTTGTGGAAGCGAAAAAGTAACTGTCTTGCTCAAGGGTGATGATATCACCATTTCTGTATTCAAGGGCTACATCTGCCTCTTCGTTTATAACCCGCGAACCTTCTTGTAAGAAAATATTGGTAAAGAAATTGCTTTTAAATGCTGCCGTTCCGTAATGAACAATGGTTTCAAAATTACCGGGATCGTACGACGGGAGGGTTATGCTTGTCTGTGGTCCGAGTATGATTTGGCTACTATCGGTAAATGTTATAACAATACGTGTGTCAGTATCCTCACCGGTGGTAATGGTATCGTTAAAGCCGTAATATGAAGAAGATTCTCCGTTAACCGTGAATGATCCTTCGACGGCTGTTATTTCAATGTCATTGTGTATACGACCGATTGTTGTTGTTGTATCGAGATCTTCCAGTACGACCAATTTGTGTGAAGGGGTATATGTGGTACTGTCCATATCATTTAATGAGTCTTTGTATACAATTTCATACCCCGCTCTTGTTCCTTCCGAAGTTCCATCCCAGCTGAAATCGGTTGAAGTTCCCGAGTCATAGGTTGTTTCAAAACCGTGTACGGAACTGCTGTGTGGCAAGAAGTCATTGATGGTGTAGACGGTTGGATTTGTCGCGTTGTACATGAGGAACATACTGTCTTTTGGCTGTTTATAATTTTCTTTTAAATAAACGTTGCCGCCATACGAATAAATGATGTCTTCATCGGTGTCTTTGTCTATGTCTGCAATAAGGGCGTGGTGCGGTAATGAGCT
>WJKT01000026.1 GCA_014728955.1 Candidatus Peregrinibacteria bacterium | reverse complement strand
TTGCCCGTCAAGGTGGGGCAGCCATCGGGTCAGCCGTGCGTCAGGAGTGGGTCGGAGAACCAGCGTCCACCGTCAGGGAGGATGCGGAGAGCGTCAGCACGTCAGGCAGGGTTTCGGAAGTGCGTCCGTTGTGGTTTGGCATCGGGTCGGATGCGTGAAACAGCGTTGCAGCCCTTTTCATCAGGGCATCGGATGGCTTGGGCAGAGTGTCCGTGTATGAGGGCGTTCATCCCCTGAAGCCGTCGAAGGCATCCGTTACCGTCAAAGAGGCAGCAGAACCCATCGGATAATGAAGCCAGCAGCAAGCTATTATTGCAAGCCCCATGCCCTTGTTTTCTCCCGCATGGCGGGAGTTTATCTTTTTCCGCCATCGGCGGAACCGGTTTTGCCCCCTTTTTTTCTTCCGCCTTTGGCGGTATTTTCTTTTCCTTTTCAGCCACACAAGGGGAAGTCGGTGGAGTAGATTTTACCCAGGGCAGAGAATAGGGTGATTTCCGTCTTGCTTGCTTTTCAGAGGAAAACTCTAGCTAACTGTCATTAATTGCATGCTCTTTTTTGTCAGTACTTTTAATTCCCTCCTGAAGGCGCTAAACCTTTTATATTTTGTGTCAATTCTATTTATTAACTGATTTCCTGATTTGTCATGTATTTCTTTGGCTTCTGCACATGCAACAAGAAGCAGGCAAGATGTTTCGTAGCCTCCCCGTATTTTTTCTTCTAAAATGTGTTGTACCCGTTTCACGGTAATCTTTTCAGCTGTCTCAATTGCTGTACTTATCAATTTGTTTAGAGATAATTCTTTTGCTTTTTGATAAATTAGATGCTTTATATTTTCATATTTATCGTTGTTTGTATCAAAACAATAATAATTGGTGAGGGCATCAATATTTTTTGCTTCTTTTGATTGAGCCACTGTTTGAAACAATAATGCCACTATCACTGGGATATATTTGTTTTCGTTTTGAAATCCCAGGAATTTCTCTTCATCCAGAAATTCAAGTTGATTTTCAATGCCATGCAATATGAAATCTGAAACCAGGTACGCGATTTTCGAAATTGAAATTGATGCGAAAGAATATGCATCAACTGTTTCAAAGGGGGTATACCACTTATCTTTTTTGTTAAATTCTTCTTTATGGCCTTTTATATATAATTCAAATCTTTGCAATTCTTTGTGGTTTGAATTTTTGGAAATATTTCCAAGATATAAATCAAGGTTATCCAGGGTGGGGTAACTGTAAAATGCCGTGGTATAGGCTTTAGTCAATAATTCAGTATCGTTGTTTGTTTTTGCTATTTCAACAAGCCCGTTACTTAAAATTGATCTCGAAGCATATTTTTCAGGAATTATTTCTAACCCATCGTTTATTATTTTTAATAATTTGTCATGAGAAATGTTTCTTTCTTTTTGTTCAATATAATAAGTGATAAATGTGGCAGGAATTCGGTGTCCGTGTTCGTAGGCAAATTTTTTAAGTGAATCAATTCCACCTTTAACAAACAAGGAATCAATCAGATGCTTTGAGTCTTTGGGGAAACCCGACAAATAGTTTATATAATCATCAATAAAATGATCAAAATCCTTTAACGGAGTTGTGTCGGCATCTACAATAGCTGACAAATAAATATCCCGTTGCTGCCTATATAAATTAAAGACATCATTTCTATTATCATCAATATTGAGATGGTAAAATAGTCTTAAAAAGTAAATCTTGTGCGCGTTATAAATGGTGTTTTCTATTGCTCCTTTAAACGAAAATCCATCAATAAAGTATTCATCGTATTGGTATTGTTCACTCTCCATAATTTCAAACAATTCCTGGTAGGCTTTAAATGCCACGAGAGCAATGCCCGAATGGTAAAAATGCTCTGCATCGTCTAACAATTCAATCATTTCCAGGACGCATTCTTCATCAGAATAATCCGGTTCTTCATAATAGTCATCATACCGATAATAGTGATATTCATTCCTATGGTATGCTTCATAGTCCCGCTCTTCATCGTAAAATTCACCTTGTTCGATGCGATTTCTGAATTTTTTAATTTTGTCAAAAAGTACATCTGCCGTAAGTTCGGTTTCTTCTTTCTCTGCTTTATCTTGATTTTTGTATTCGCCAGAGATTATCAGTTTTGCCTTTTCAAGAAAATTGTTACGCTGTTCTGTTCGTGTTTCATTGGCAATGATATATATTAAGTCTTTAAGTTTACCTGACGGGGCATTTTCTATCAATTCTTCTAATTGTTTTTTAAACTGGCTTAATGTTGGTTGCCTCATTATGTATATTGTTTAATTATTTTGAAATATTCTTTTCTTCTTTTAATTATATTAACTCACTCACCTTAGTTACCTGCTTAAAATTCACTTCATCAAAAACTTCGAAATGTCTTTCGCCGCATTGGATTTTTTGTTGTTCTTCTTTGCGGAGCTTGTCTTTGTTGGTTGTTGATTTGGTTTCGGCTACGAAATAGATTTTCTTTTCGTCTTTCATCACTACTGCCCAATCGGGGTTATATGTGCCGATGGGAGTTGGTATTTTAAACCAGAACGGCAGCTTAAAATAAAATTC
>WJKT01000025.1 GCA_014728955.1 Candidatus Peregrinibacteria bacterium | reverse complement strand
TTGAGCGTTTTTTCTTGTTTCGCAACTTTTTCCGCAATGGTAAGCTTTTCCTTGAATTGTTGCGGGTCTTTTACCAGATGATCGGCATAAATGATTGCCATGACATCTTCGGGATCGATAAGGCTTAATTTTAAAGCGGCAAATCCTATGCATGTTGCCGTATCACGAAGCGCCGGTTCCAGAATAATATTTTTTGAAGGGATATCCGGTAATTGCTGCAATAGAATATCTTCAAAAAAGTTTTCGTTTGTTGCAATAAAAATATCTTCCGGCTTAAGGAAAGAAAGACGTTCGTATGTTTCCTGAATCATTGTTGTATTACCGGTGATCTTTTGAAATTGTTTCGGTTTGTTATTTCTGCTGACCGGCCACAAGCGCGATCCTATGCCGCCGGCCAATATAACTGCTTTCATTTGTAACGCTACTTAATGATGAGTGATTCGCATGACATACTACGAGGTTTTTTGATTTTTAACAAATGCAGGAGTGTCGGGGCAATGTTACAAAGTCCACCTCGTTTTTTAAGATGAGATTTTTTAAGCCCTTGAGAGATAACAATACACGGGACAGGATTAAGCGTATGTGAAGGACAATCTTCACCATTATCATATTTCATATATTCGGCGTTTCCATGATCTGCGGTAACAATAGTGTGATAATTATGTTCTTGTGCAAATGGAATGATTTCCTTAAGGCATTCGTCAACCGCTTCAAGACCTTTAACCGTTGCCTTGTATTCACCTGAATGTCCAACCAGATCACCATTGGCAAAATTTACTATTACCAAGCCATAATCTTTTTTCTTAAGTTCTTTTAATAATGCGTTTTTAATTTCAAAGGCGCTCATTTCCGGTTTCTGGTCGTATGATGCAACTTTTGAAGAGGGGACCATGATACGTTTTTCTTTTGTATACGGTTTTTTCTCCTGACTGTTAAAAAAGAAAGTTACATGTGCGTATTTTTCCGTTTCGGCTATACGAAGTTGCGGTATTTTTTTCTTGCTGACTGTTTTGCCGAGATTGGTTTTTACGGTAGGAGGAGGGAAGGCAACGGGTGCAATTGTCGAGTATGGTCCAAAACAAACGAAGTGTGGTTTTACTATTTTTTTGCGTTTAAATTCACCCATGCGCGGTTTGGTAAAAGCGTCCGTTAATTGACTTGCTCGATCACTTCTGTAATTAAAGAAAATAACGCTGTCTTTGTCTTCAATGCATCCTTCTTTGTCAAAAATAACCGGTTTAATATAGTAATCGGATTCAATCCCTTTCTCATATTGTTTCTTTAATGCTGCAATGGGGTCACTTTCTTTTTTCCCTTTCCCAAGCGTTAATAATTCATATGCTTTCTGTGTTCTTTTCCAGTTTTTATCTCGATCCATAGCATAAAATCTTCCTATCATGGTAGCAATTTTGCCAATACCTATTGATTTTGTTTCACGATTAATTCTTTTAAGAAATTTTTCTGCAGACTGTTCCGGGACATCTCTTCCATCGGTGAAAGTATGTATGTATACCTGCTTTATTTTTCTTTTTTTTGCCAATTTTAATAAAGCAAACAGGTGTCGGTAATCACTATGTACTCCCTGATCGGAAATCATTCCCATTAAATGAAGTTTCGATTTGTTTTTCTTTACATGCTTTAAAGCACGTTTAAATTCTTTTTTCTTAAAAAACTTTTTGTTATCAATTTGTTCATTTATTTCTTCGAGTGATTGCAATACAACATTTCCTGCACCAATAGTAAAGTGTCCTACTTCCGATCCTCCTTGGAATCCACGTGGCAGACCAACCGCTTTCCCGCTTGCCTTGAGCAAAGCCATCGGATAATTCTTTTTCAGCTTTTTTAGCATTGGCGTTTTGGCATTTGTTACGGCATTCCATTTGTACTTTTTACCGTGACCATATCCGTCAAGAATAATAAGAAGTGCTTTGTTTTTCATAGTCGATAATTTAAAGAAGTGTTGTTGTATAAAGTTCTATGAGATAGCTGCCGTAAAAAAGACTGATTAATGTTCCTATAACCAAAAACGGTGCAAACGGAATTTTTGATTTTCTGTTTACTTTCTTCAGGGCCATTAATAAAAGTGTTATGAGTAATCCCAAGAAATACGTTACCATCAGTGCCACTAAAAACAATTCCCATCCGAGAAAAAGCCCCATAAGGATACCCACCTGTGTGTCTCCCGATCCGAGCCATTCTTCTTTGCTGATCATTACTTGTCCGCCGAAAAAAAGTGCTGCAAGTCCACCACCGAGCGCCATGCTGTAAAGTGATATGGTAGGGGAGAAAATACCCCATACAAAAATTATTGCAATTGCCGGAAAGGTATACAACTCAGGTATTTCCAGATATTCAATGTCATAAAACAGTATGCCGATTAAACAAAGGACAACAAAAGCAGTATAAATGTATTGAAGCAGCAAGAAGCCGTCAAAAAATGTTATACCGGCATATGTCACGCCTATGAAAGGATATGACATGTATAAAAAAAGCAACAGTAATCCGCTGATTAATTCAAGGAGTGGATAAATAGGTGAAATTGATTTCCCGCAGTGTCTACATTTTCCTCGTGAAATACTATAAGAAATAAGAGGTATGAGTTCGAATGCAGTTAGTTTTTTTCTGCAATGACGACATTCTGAACGACCGAATAAAATACCGCTTTTGTTATGTCGTATTCTATAGTTAATAACACTTAGAAAACTTCCCACCATTGTTCCTAAAATGAAAAGTGTAAATGCGGGAATAATCATATGTATGATTAGTTAAAAATATTAACCATAAACGTATTATTTTTTTCTTTTTCCAATAAGCTGTTATATCGTTCTGCAGCCCGATTTGCAATTGCCGAACCGGCTCCCGTTTCGAATGCTTTCTTATAATACATTTTTGCTTTGTCGAATTTATTTTGTTGTTCATACATCCATCCCAAGTTAAGGTATGGTGCGTCAAAATTTTCTTGTATTGATAAGGCTTTCTCCAAACTTTCCCTTCCATTTATATAATCTTTATTCGCCACTTGAGACCATCCGAGAATATTGTAACTCATTGCTTTATCCGGGTGGTGAAGCAATGCTTTCTCGGAAAGTTCCAATGCTTTTTCCGGTTGATTCAGTTTATCTATATACAGCCAAACCGGTCTGACAAAATAATCTATTTCAGTTGCATTGAGGCTGATAACATCTTCATATTTTTCACTTGCATCTTCATAA
>WJKT01000024.1 GCA_014728955.1 Candidatus Peregrinibacteria bacterium | reverse complement strand
TTGCAAATGCTGTTCCAACCTGACCTTCGAGTACTTCGTCGGGAAGATCTTTAAAACCAGCCTTTTCAGCGGCAATTTTAATCAATGTTTTCTTTGCCACTTTAAAGGTTACTTCGTTTTCACGAAGTTTTCCCCGCAAGGTGCCAAAATCTTGCACGTTGATTCCTTTATAATCAGAAAAAACGATTGATTTTGCATTAGTAAACAAATCTTGTAGTTCAGCAACCACTTCCTTCTTTTTTTCTTTAGAAATAGCCATAATAACGAAGAGTTAATAAAAACGACCGTTGTCAGAGACGGTCATATAATCTTGATCCCAAGCTAAAAAGGGGGATTGATAATGTATGGTCTCGGTTGGTTTTACGTCCCATAAAAAGGAGCACCAACTGTCTCTGACGTAGATTAGTCTACTTGAAAACGACATAAAGTCAAATAAAAATTGCCCCGGACGTTAATTTCTGCTATCAATTTGATACTAAAGTTATACAAGAATATGGACATTGATCAAATTATCAAAGATTTTCTCGAAAAAGCTGATAAAAGCGAAAAAATGCCGCTCCTTGTCATTCTCGGTGGGACGGCTTCGGGTAAAACGAGTTTAAGTATTGACTTGGCAAAGCGGTATCAGGGGGAAATTATTTCAACCGATTCGCGCCAGATATATAAATATATGGATATCGGGACGGCGAAGATTAAAAAGAATGAAATGCATGGTATTGCTCATTATATGATTGATATTGTCGAACCTGATGAGCAATATACGCTTGCTGATTTTGTTAATAAGGCAACAAGGCATATAGAGGATATCGGTAAACGGGGCAAATTACCCATACTGGTTGGTGGTACGGGATTATATATTCGTGCAATTTGCCAGAATTACGCTATTACTCGTATCCCACCAAACAATGCATTGCGTGAGAAATTAAAGCAGGAACTGGAGGAAAAAGGTGAAGCATATTTATATGAGAAACTAAAAAAAGCTGATCCGCACGCTGCCAAAAAAATACATCCTCATAATCATCGGTATGTCATACGTGCCCTTGAAATAGCGGCAAGTGGAAAGAAAAAATCATATGATAAAAAGGAGTCGCGCTATGAGGTGCTGAAATTTGGTATCGAATGGGATCGAGAAACATTATATGAACGGATTAATACTCGAGCAAAAGAACAAGTTGAAGAGGGGCTTATCAATGAAACAAAAATGTTGTTACAAAAAGGATATGATATGTCGCTGCCGTCTATGTCGTCTCTGGGGTATCCGGAAATGATTCGATATATTCGTAAAGAATTATCTCTTGAGGAGGCATTGGCCTTGTTGCAGAAAAATACTAGAAATTACGCAAAAAGACAGCTAACATGGTTTCGTAGAGAACCTGATGTGATTTGGATTTCAGGGAAAAAGCTTGCTACTAAAAGTTAATATATGTCCGTACGCGGGAAAAAATGGAATATTTTGAATACAACTTCTCGCAGCGTTGTTGATAAAATTTTGGAAAACAGGGGGTTAAGTGATCCGGAAGATTTGGAACGTTTTATTAAACCCGATTTTGAAAAAGGCTTTCATGATCCGTTTCTTTTTCCCGGAATGCAAAAAATCGTTGACCGTATTTATCGGGCTATTGAAAAAGAAGAGCGCATTATTGTCTATGGTGATTATGATGTTGATGGGATTAGCGGAGCCGCCATTGTTTTTTTAACCTTGGAGCACTTGGGAGGCAAGGTTTCCTATCGATTGCCGCATCGACTGAACGATGGATATGGAATGAGCGAAAAATATATTAAAGAGTTTGAAGAAGCAAATGTTGGGCTTGTTATTACCGTTGATTGTGGTGTTTCAAATGTTCGAGAGATTTCTTTGGCAAAAGAAAAAGGTATTGATGTGATTGTTACGGATCATCATAAAATTCCCGAAAATTATCCGCATGATGCGTATGAAGTATTACATCCTCTTCGCAAAGACAGTATGTATCCTTTTAAAAAATTAACCGGTGCGGGGGTGGCGTTTAAATTGGCACAGGCATTATTGAAAACTGAGAATGCAGAGCATGAACATAAGAATCTTACCTTTTCTTTGCTTGATTTGGCTAGTCTTGGAACGGTTGCCGATTGCGGCCCCATTGTTGGTGAAAATCGATTAATTGTAAAAAAAGGATTGGAGATGCTGCCGCAAACAAAATGGGAAGGATTAAAATTTTTGCAGGAACTTGCTGGGGTAAAGTTTGATAAACCATTAAATACTCATACTATCGGGTTTCAAATTGCTCCCAGGATTAATGCGGCGGGGCGTATTGATTCACCGTATTATGCCTTACAACTACTCATTAATAATCAAGAGACCGCTAAAGCAAAACGACTTGCCGGTCAGCTTGAACGATTAAATCGAAAACGACAAAATATGTTGAAAACGGCAATGAATGAAGCGGAGTTACGTGTTCGTGCAAACCGAGATAGACCTATTATTATTGAGTACGATAAAAAATGGCACGTGGGTATTATCGGTCTTGTTGCGGGTAGACTTGCCGAAAAATATACGCGTCCGGCTATTATTTTACAGGAATTTGATGATTATTTGGTTGCATCGGCTCGCAGTCCGGAATTTTTTAATATTATTGAAGCGCTCACTGATCATTCGGAGTTTCTTGATCATTATGGCGGTCATGCTCAGGCGGCAGGGTTCAATATCTCCAAAGACAAATTACAAGACTTTATACAGGCTATTACTCGATATGCGGAAAAGAAGTTGAGCACATGCGACTGCTCTCCGGAATTGGCAATAGAATGTGAAATAAAGCCCGATGAAATTAATTGGGATACTCTTGAATTTATAAGATCACTGGAGCCGTTTGGAATCGGTAATAACAGACCGCGATTTTTATTAAAAGGTATAACGTTGAGTCATGCCCGGACGGTAGGACGAGATAATCGTCATCTTTCAATGTCGTTTGATATGGGAGGGAAACAAATTCGGGGCATTGCCTTTAATTTTGGTGAACATGTTGATTATGCAAGGAAACATCGCTCACTTGATGTTGTTTTTCAGCTTGAAGAAAATAATTGGAAAGGACGAAAAAGTCTTCAAATGAAGTTGGTGGATTTTAAGTAATTACCTATGAACAAAAGAACTGTAAAAGAGCTTCTGGTAGGGCTGGCGCTAGGTGGCTTTGTTGGCGGATTAATGCTTATCAAATCCCCCATGGTTATTCCATTAAATGGACCAGTCTTTTTATTATCTTTGGGTTTAAACTCCTGGTTAGCTTATATTATATTCTCAATAATATATTGGGCTTATTTGGGGGTTATGTTTGTAGTACTAATTGATCTTAAAAAAATAAAATTATTGCTTTTTATTGTAGTGTCATTAATTGTCCTTCATTTAATAGTAATTAAATCTCTACAAGGAGCGTTAGGTTGATTTTAAATAATTTATTATGACTACTAAAAAACTTCTCAAAATCCTGTACGTAATCATGGCTGTTCTTACGGTTTTTTTGATTTATCTGTTTTATATAGCCAATTCTTCTCAAACATATGATGGTGAAATGTATAGCTTTGAATATCCTAATGAATATTTTATCGAGCATGAGAATGGCGGTATTTTAATAGTTGAAGGTAAAAATGGGCGTGTTGAAATTTTCAAAAAAGAAGAAGAGCGAGTTCACGGATTTTCGAGCACGGGAATTGAAGAATTTGAAAAAGAACTTGTTCCAAAGGAAAAACTGGTAGTGGATGATTACGAATTTTGGTTGTTTTATGAGAACGGGGATGATGTTACGGCACAAGTATTAGGTGATATTCTCGACACGTTTGAAACTCGTTAGATTTTTGATTCGTTTGAAACGCTTTTCAAAATAGCCATTTTTATTGATTCACTTATGATAGGAAAGATTAATTGTTAACTCCTTGTGTAAGCACAAATCAAGCTGTTGTCAATACGTGGAATTTTTGCTATTGTAACGCCTTATTGATGCATCTTCGGTGATTGACACGGAAGGAAAAAGGTTTTATAATACATAGAACACGTAAAATTCTATTAATGGCTGCAAATCAGATACAAGTCCAGATCATCCAGCTTCTCCAAAAGAGTCAGAAAATTCTGATACTTCCTTCGTCTCCTCCCGATGGGGATTCGATTGGTTCGGCATTAGCGCTGTATTTGGTTTTGCGTAAGCTGAAAAAAGAAGCTACGGTAGTATGTACCGATCCGATTCCCGAGGTTTATCAGTTTCTTCCGACGACTAATATTATTGATAGTAAACTTTCAACGTCAAATGACTTTATCGTGACACTTGATTGTTCCAAAGCAAAAATCGATACCATTAAAACGAATTTGGAAGATAATAAGGTGAATATCATTATTACTCCAAAGCAAGGGGCTATTGGAGAGAAAGAAACTTCCTTTCATTATGGACCGATGAAATATGACCTGGTTATCGTTGTTGATGCAGGTGACTTATCACAACTTGGGAAAATTTATGAACAGAATGCCGGGCTTTTTACGCAAGTCCCGGTGATTAATATTGATCATCATGTAAGTAATAATCATTTTGGAAAAATCAATTTGGTCGATGTAATGGCTTCTTCTGCAACGGAATTGCTTATTCCTATTATTGAAGAATATGCGAAAATTGAAGATAAAGAACTTATAAATGAAGATGTGGCGACGCTGCTATTGGCGGGTATTATTACCGATACGGGTAGTTTTCAAAATGCGAATACCAGTCCGAAAGCATTTTCTTCAGCCTCTCATTTGCTTGGCTATGGTGCGCGTCAGCAAGAGATAATTCAACATATATATAAGACAAAAAATTTGACGATGCTTAAGTTATGGGGTCGTGTTCTTACTAAAATTCAATTTGATCCGCTGTATAGAATTGTCTGGTCCACTATTAGTCAGCAAGATTTTAAAGAGACTGACAGTAATTCCGAAGAGACAGGTGATATTATTGATGAATTGATGACTAACGCACCGGGAGCGGATGTAATTTTATTGATTAAAGAAAGGGGAGAAGGGATTATTTCATGTAGTGTGCGAACGACCAGTCAGTCAATTGATGCGAGTGCTCTTGCTGAATCGTTTGATGGTGGTGGACATGTTCAGGCGGCTGGATTTAAGATTCACAGCAATGATTTAACGGCAACGGAAGAAAAAATTATTAAACGTGTTCGTGAGTTTCAGGCTAAACGGCTGAATATCCATCCTGATGAAAAACCCGAAGTCCTGCAGGGAGTGCAGGCGACCCAAGGCGCAGCGCAAAAGAACGAGCCGGTATGGGAGAAAGAAGAATCTAAGTCGAAAGAATCCGGAAAGACAGAAAAACAAAAGCAACCGGAGCAAAAGAAGCAACCGAAACCGGTTGAAGAGAAAAAACAACCTAAAACAACATCGCCTCAAAAAAAGAAAAAAGTGAAACGTGATGAGATTGTTGAACGCGTACCTAAAAATGAAGATGAAATTGATCTTGAGCCGGGTGTTACCTATCGTTTTGAAGAGTAAGCTCCGTAGTTAGTCTATCTTTTCCATCAATTCTTCGGGAATATCGAAATTACTGTAGACGTTGGTAACATCGTCGTCATCTTCGAGCGCCTCCATAAATTTCAAAACCTTTTTGGCTTTGTTTTCATCGGTTATTTTTACTTCATTTTCCGGTATATAGGTTATTTCGGCCGATTCAACCTTAATATCGTTTTTTTCTAAAGCATCTTTAACTTCATGAAGGGATTTCGCGTCGGTATAGATTTCAATACTGTTGTCTTCTTTTTTAATGTCTTCGGCTCCCGCGTCGATAGCAGCAAGTTCTATTTCGTCATGGTTTTCCTTTGGAGCTTCTATTAAGAGTAATCCTTTTTTATGAAATAGATATGCAACACTTCCCGATGTTCCCATATTCCCTCCGTTTTTTGATAAAATACTTTTTACGCTGGCAACTGTACGGTTTTTATTGTCGGTTACCGTTTGAATATAGACAGCGATGCCCGAGGGACCGTATCCTTCATACATGATTTCCGAAATTTCTGCTTGATCTTTTAATTCACCCGTTCCTCGTTTAATAGCACGGTCAATATTTGAATTGGGCACGTTTGCCGCTTTCGCATTATCAATAGCGGTGCGTAATGAAGAATTCATTTCCGGATCTCCTCCGCCTTCACGCGCGGCAATAGTGATAAGTTTTGAATGCATTGTGAAAATCTTTCCGCGCTTTGCATCGGCGGCTCCTTTTTTATGTTTAATTGAATGCCATTTTGAATGTCCGGACATATGAAAAATGTTTAGTAAATACGTAGTGCGGCTGATATTATAAGAGAACGGCTAATAAAAGACAAGTATCCTAATTCCCCGGAAGCTCGGATGGACCGTTAGAAAACGGCTCCGAAGAAGGTCCGACGTGGTTGTTCGATAATTCCTCAACAACAGGATCTGGTTCTTCCTGTCCGCATCCGACCAGTATGAAAAGTGAAAGTAATGTTATGGTGATTATTTTTTTCATAGATAAAAATTAAAATGCTGAAGTGTTCCCATTTTGCATATCGAGTAGCGTATCGGTTGAACGTTCGTATTTTAAGGTGATGTCGTAGGTGGCACTATAAAAATAATCGATTGGACCCGTTCCGACACCAATAGTATCCGTCTCAATAATAATCAGATCATCAAACAAATCCATAGTTTCCTGGCCCATGCCTTCAACCAAAATTCGTTCCCGAACAATAGAAAGAACGTCGGAAGAAGTTGAGTCTTGATACGGAATATAACTGAGATTGTCTAGAATGCCATTGATTTGAGCTTTAATATGATCGGTTGCATCAGACCATCCGTATGAGGTGTAAATATGTAACACTTTATTATTAGGGAAGAAAACAAAATAATCATCATGATCGAGGCTAACATTCAGGTTGAGTACCGAATAGCCGTCAATGGTAAACGTATTTCGTTGAAACGAACCAAAATCACTTTTATATACATATTCAAGATTTTCACTATATGCATTTTCGGAAAGCCCTTCAGCATTATGATCTAGCTGAAAAGTCATACTTCCTGAGTAGGGGAAAGGAACTTCATATGAACTTTGATGATGAATGGTATCTTGTCGCCAAAAAATTACTTGATCTTCATGATTAATAACGGTCCAATCAAAAGGTCGTTTGGTTTGAAAGGCATGTTGTGCATGTGATGTAACCGGCCAATTGGTGGAAATATCAAACGGCGCACCTCCGTTTTCCTGTACTATAGCCATACGATACATTAATTCAATAAGTTCTCCTCGGGTTAAGGTGCGTGATGCATTCAATGTGCCGTCATGTTGAGGTTCAATAATATTTTTTTGATGAGCGTAATATGCGTAGGGAGCATACCACGCAGTGCTTGATACATCGGGAAATACCAAAATATTTTCTTCCAGCGTCGGTGGTGTTATAGCGTTTGTTTCCAATATCATTTTTAGTGTTTCTGCAATATTTTGTACCTGTACCGGCTTGAAATAACCATCGTCATAACCTTCTACAATATCCAGTTCTTTTGCCTTTTTTATGTATGGATAGAACCACTCTTGCTGCGTGACATCGGGGAAAACCGGATCACCCATGTCATAGCCGCTAACGTCAACAGAAGAGGCAAGTAAAATTATTTTAAGTGCTTCGGCTCGATTTGCTTCCTGTTGCGGCCTGAAGGTGCCATCCGGATACCCTTCAATAACTCCCTGTTCTCTAAAATATTCTATGGAAGCGTAATAAGGGGATTGTGTGTTAACATCCGGAAACGCTTCTGAAGTGGTTTCTTCTTGAGCATAAACAAGAGGAGATGCCATACAGAGTATGGTCCCCACAATAAGTGCTGTGATGAGTGATCGTCTGGTCACTATTATTTTCTTTTAGCGATTTTAAGGCTCAAAAGCGGAACAAAAATAACAAATAACCCTATGCATGCCCATTGTGTAAGAGTGAGATGAGCATAGCGAGGTTCAGCGAGCATATCGATGTCGCTGTTTCTTGTGAAGTCTATAAGAAAACGAGCTATCGCATACCATACAACAAAAATGTATGACATAAGCCCTTCTTTTTTAATAAAGGGTTTAACCAAAAGGAGAAAAAGAAAGAGAACGAAAGCGTTAATTGCCAAATATAATGCAGGTTCATGCCGTAAATCATTTTCATAATATGAACCCAAAGGAAATGTTGTGCGACTTCCAATATGGCTGCCGATCAAATAATCGCCAAC
>WJKT01000023.1 GCA_014728955.1 Candidatus Peregrinibacteria bacterium | reverse complement strand
GGGGAAAGAGAGATCCCGACTATTAGAGGTCGGGGTTGTTCCAGAAGGGATGGTCGAAACTTCCGCTCAGGTCGTTCCATACCAAATCGCCGTTCTCATCCATAGCCGTGATCTGGGTAAGATCCAGACGATGCCATGGACCCTGGACTTCGATGTTCACAATGACTTCCTCATTCGGAGGAATCACTATTTCGGCGTCATCGGAACAAATGATGCGCAGAACGCGTTCCTCGGGCTGATCCTCGTAGAGACTGGTACAGCCGGTGGGAGTCGAGACCGTAAGATCGTCATCCGCCCAAAGCCCGAACCCGATGCCCGAGACGTACACCGGCTCATCACCGATGTTCATCAGCGAGATGCTGGGTTGTCCCTGAGAGCCGCCCAAGGCGTTGTTCACGATCAGGAAAGGTTTTTCACAGTCAGCGCCCACAGGTCGTGAGCAGCCACTGCCGGCCAGGACGATGATTGCAAGGATTACGCAGGGGGCGATGATCTCGTACCAAGTAGTTCTTGTCTGCATTTTTCTTCCCTTTCTTTTGCGCACTTAAGCGCTTGTTATGGTTGCTTGGTTTGCTATAGAAGCAAACCTTTTTTCGCCAGCTAGTTGTCAAGTTTCTAAGAATAAACATACTCATTAAAGAGTCATTTATTCTATTACATATACAAGAACAATAATAATTGCAATAAGTTGCGGTTTTGTCAAGTCTTAATTTTTAATACAAAGTATAATTTATTAAAATAAATCGTGTTATAATGCGCCCACAAAATTAAACTATTCATATATGGACATATCAAAAGTTATTAGCCAATACGATTCAAAAGACATCACTATAGGTGTTCTTGGAGGACACAGCGCTTTGGATGTTTGTACCGGAGCAAAAAAACTCGGCTTTAAAACTTTGGCAGTTTGTAAAAAAGGCCGTGAGAAAACATACAACAAATATTACAAAGCTCGAGATGGCAAAGGCTGTATCGACGAGACAATTATCGTTGATGAATTTTCGGACATTGTAAAAGAAGACGTTCAAGAAGAACTTAGAAAAAGAAATACTATCTTTATCCACAATCGATATTTTTGGGTTTATTTTAAGGATTTCGATATGGTTGAGAAAAAATTCAACGTGCCAATTTACGGGAACAGAATCTTAGTAAAATTAGAAGAAAGAGATCAGCCAAACAATCAGTATGAGCTACTTGAAAAGGCTGGAATTAGAATTCCCAAAATTATCAGAAAAGGAGATAGCGGATTTTCAGAAGAGCAAACCCGAAAAGCTTTGGATGATCACTTTAGTAAAAAAGGTGGCCCACTTCTTATCAAAGTTAATGAGGCAATTAGAGGGTATGAAAGAGCATTTTTTACAATCACAAAGACTGATGACTTCTTTGATATGAGCCAGGACATGATCGAAAAAGGGCTTATTGTTCAAAAAGATTTGGATAATGCTGTTATTGAAGAATTTGTTATCGGAGCACAAGTTAACTTTAATTTTTTCTATTCTCCGTTAACAGGCGAACTTGAATTAATGGGGACAGATACCAGAAGACAAACCGGTCTCGATGGATTTTTAAGACTCGATGCAAAAGTACAAACAGCCTTACTCGATAGCGGATATAAGCCGAAAATGATTGAGACAGGGCATATTTCATGTACTGTTAAGGAATCTATTTTGGAAAAAGCGTTTGTTGCCGGAGAAAAATTTATTGCAACGCTAGAAAAAGAAGTTGCTCCCGGAATGATCGGTCCGTTTGCATTACAAGGAGCTGTATCAGCTGAACATGGAAAAGAAGAAATCGTAATTTTTGACGTTAGCATGCGAATTCCGGGCTCGCCGGGGACTCCATTTACTCCATACTCAGGATATTTATATGGACAAAGCGTGAGCTACGGACAACGAATTGCAATGGAAATTAACGATGCAATCAAAGCAGGAAAATTATCAGAAATCGTAACGTAATTTAACTATGAAAGTATTGCTGCTCGCTGCTGGAAGAAGCCAGCGAATGCAACCGGTCCCGGATAAGAATTTTTTAATGTTTTTGGGAAAGCCATTAATCGTTCATCAAATAGAATCGCTTATTGATGCCGGTTTTAATGATTTTGTTGTCATTGGCGGTGCCCATAATTTAGATAAATTAAAAGCTTTGGAATTTGAAAATATTACGTACCAAGTTGTTGAGCAGGAAAATTTGGATGAAGGAATGGCGGGAGCGGTTATTGCTTGTGAAGATTTTGTTGGAGAAGATCCGATCTGCATTGTTAGCTCAAACGATGTAGTTGATGAAAAAGCTTATGAACTTGTTGTAGATGCCGCAAACGACAAAGAAGTTGATAGTGTGATTGTTGGGAAAAAAGTTGAGCAGTATTTTCCGGGCGGGTACCTAGAGATAGATTCAGATGGGTTTATTACTTCAATAATCGAGAAGCCTGGAGAAGGAAACGAGCCAAGTGATCTTGTAAATATAGTTATTCACTGTCATAAAAATCCTAAGAAATTAATTAAAGAATTAAAGACAGTTTCCAGCGATCGCGACGACCGATATGAAGTTGCTTTAGATTCGTTAATAAAAGGAGGCGCAAAAATGAAAGCCGCTGAGTTTGATGGATATTGGCAGCCTATTAAATTTCCATGGCATGTTTTTGACGTGATGAAATACTTCTTTGGAAATATGGGGAAATCTATTTCAAAAGATGCTCAAATTGCTGAATCAGCTGTTATTAAAGGAGATGTAATTATTGAAGAAGGCGCTAGAATCTTTGACCACGCTACAGTTAGTGGCCCTGCATACATCGGAAAAGGAGTAATCGTAGCAAACAATTCTTTAGTGCGAGACTCAATGGTTAACGAAGGATGCGTTGTTGGATATTCAACAGAAATCGCACGATCATACCTTGGAAAAAACGTTTGGACACACACAAATTACATAGGAGACAGCATCATTTCAGACAACTGTTCGTTTGGAAGCGGAACGGTTACAGGGAACTTACGACTCGATGAAAAAAATATCCCGGTAAATGTGCGGGGTAAAAAAGTTTGCAGCGGAACAAATAAATTCGGGCTAGTTACAGGCGAAAACATTCGATGCGGAATAAACACAAGCTTTATGCCGGGTGTAAAAATCGGGTCTAATTGCATGATTGGAGCCGGCTTGGTTATACCAAAAGACATCGAAGCAAATACGTTCGTTAAAGGGGGCATAACACTGGATATTCGTGAAAACAAAGCCACATTAGATGAAAATGCACGAGACACAATGAAAGGGAAAATATAACAATACATTTTTCGCCCCCTTTTCTGTATCTTCAAAACATAAACTTCAGTACGTTTTGCCCAATCGCACAACGTTTATTCCTTGATATTGTCACTGCAATGTACTATCAATTCGAACGACAAACAATTCTTACAGCAAAGAAATGACTTACCCACAAACGCTCACGGACAAGGAACGACTCCTGAAAGCAATTCGTATGAGGCGTGATATTGTTGAAATGACTCACGCTGCCGGTTCAGGACATCCGGGCGGTTCTTTATCGTCTGTTGAATTACTTATTACTCTCTATTACGAATTTTTAAAACACGATCCGGACAATCCCGATTGGGAGGAGCGTGATCGAATGATCTTTTGCAAATGTCATATTACTCCTGCAATTTATTCAATTTTAGCTCGAGTGGGATACTTTGATCCGGCAACGCTTACCAGTTTTAGAAAGCTCGGATCGGACCTGCAAGGACATCCTTCTCGTTTCTATCCAAAAGGAATTGAGATGTCCGGAGGTTCACTCGGCCAGAACTTGTCAATAACGCAGGGGGTTGCTCTTGGACTTAAAACGCAAGGAAAATCAAACAGAGTGTTTGGCCTTTCAAGTGAAGGAGACCTTCAGGAAGGACAAAGCTGGGAAGCTATTATGGCTGCGGCACATTTTAAACTCGACAACCTTGTACTGCTTGTTGACTACAACAAGCTTCAAATTGATGGACACTGTGAAGACGTAATGGGCGTTGCCCCTCTTGATAAAAAGTTCGAAAGCTTTAATTGGCATGTTGTAAGAGTAAAAGACGGTCACAACTTTAAACAGGTTCGAAAAGGAATACAAAAAGCAATTAGCCTTAAGGGAAAACCAACAGTAGTTCTTGCACATACAATTAAAGGAAAAGGTGTTTCTTATATGGAAAATCAAGCGGGCTGGCATGGGAAAGCACCCGACAAAGAACACTTTGAAAAAGCAATGAAAGAGCTTGATGAGCGGGAAGCTTCAGTACATAAAAAATATTCATAATACCTATATTCAATGGCGGAAAGAGAAATGATGTTAACCAGAAAAGGATGGGCAGACGCACTTATAGAATTGGGTGAAAAAAACCCGAATGTTGTTGTGCTTGATGCTGATCTTGCAAAATCCACACTCACTTCTCTATTTAAAGAAAAATATCCAAAGAGATTTTTTGACATGGGTATCGCTGAGCAAAATATGATTAATACCGCCGGAGGACTATCACTTACCGGCCTTATTCCTTTTGTCGCAACATATGGGGTTTTTGTTTCCGGAAGAGCATGGGAACAAATTAGAACAAGTATTTGCTATGGAGGGTTAAACGTAAAACTCGGTGGGGCTCACGGAGGAATTTCAGTAGGACCTGACGGAGCAACACACCAGGCACTGGAAGAAATTGCAATCATGAGGGTTATTCCAAACATGACAGTTTTGGTTCCAACCGACTATTACGAAACCAAAAAAGCGGTTCTGGCCGCAGCGAAAATCAATGGACCGGTTTATATACGATTCGGACGAGAAAAAGTGCCCGTAGTTACTGACGAAAATACAAAATTTGAAGTAGGAAAAGCTAATATTATGAAAGAAGGTTCAGATGTAACTATTGTCGCATGCGGTCCAATGGTTTCCGAAGCCTTGGATGCAACAGAGCAGCTTGCAAAAGAAAATATAAACGCAGAAGTTATTAATCTGCATACAATAAAACCCATCGATAAAGAAACTATCATTACGTCGGTTAAAAAAACAGGACACCTGGTCACCGCCGAAGAACATCAAATGGCGGGAGGCATGGGAAGCGCTATTTTGGAAGTGCTTGCCCAAGAACATCCGGTACCAGCCGAAATGGTAGGAATAAACGATACCTTTGGGGAATCGGGAAAGCCAAGAGAGCTCATGGAAAAATACGGTATTACTTCAAAAGAAATTATTGAAAAAACAAAAAACGTACTTGATCGCACACTTTAATTCTACTCTTTAACACTCCCTATCCCCATGAAACCTTTTTCAAAACGCATGCCAAATCTTGGTACAGAAAATGCATTTGCCGTAATCGGAAAAGCAAAGAAATTCGAAAAGGAAGTTCTTAAACCACAAGGTAAAAGTCTTGTGTACCTTCAAATTGGAGAACCAGGATTTGATACGCCCGAAAACATCAACGAAGCAGCAATAAAGGCAATTAAAGATAATCAAACACATTATACCGCTACTCCCGGAATTCCCGAACTACGAGAAGCCGTTGCAAAACTTTCTAGCAACTATTCAGCTGAACCGTATTCTGAAGAAGATGTTATCGTTGTTCCCGGAGGAAAACCGGTTATGTTCTACATGCTTAATGCACTTCTAGATGAAGGAGACGAGGTTATCGTTCCAAATCCTTCATATCCTATTTACGGCTCTGTTACTGAATATCTCGGAGGGAAAATGGTTCCGATTCAGTTAAAAGAAGAGAATGATTTCAACTTTTCCGCAGATGAACTTCGAGAACTTATTACACCAAAAACAAAAATGATCATCATTAATTCTCCGCAAAATCCAACAGGAGGTGTTTATACAAAAGAGCTCCTTGAAGAAATTGCACAAATCGCAATTGAACATGATTTGTGGGTTTTATCAGATGAGATTTATGATCGAATGGTTCATGATGGTGAGCACATTTCAATTACCAGCGTTCCAGGTATGCAGGAACGGACTGTTATGCTTAATGGTTGCTCAAAAACATACGCAATGACCGGGTATAGAATCGGATGGGCCGTTACCAAAAACAAGAAAATGGCCGACTATATTGAAAAACTTGCATGCAATGATACTTCTTGTACCAATACCATTTCTCAATATGCAGCACTCGAGGCAATTACCGGCCCGCAAGATCAGGTTGATTACATGCTCAATGAATACAAAAAGCGAAGAGATTTAATGGTTTCGCTTGTTAACGATATTCCGGGAATGAGTTGTCATTCTCCGAAAGGTGCATTTTATCTGATGGTTAATGTACGGGAACTTCTCGACAAACTTTCAATTACCGCAGATGAGCTTTGCGATCGGATTATGAAAGAAGCTCATGTGCTTATTTTGCCGGGAACGGTATTTGGACTCTTTGGAGATGATTTTGTACGATTCTCATATGTATCGACCGAGGAAGATATTAAAGAAGGACTTTCACGTATTAAATCTTATATTGAAAGTATTTACCAACCTTAACACTAACACTCCCCTCAAATGGCCAGCATTTACGTTACCAGAAGAATTCCCGAAAAGGGGCTTCTGATGCTCAAAGAAACATTTGGAGACGATGCTATAGAAGTTAATCCGGATGATCGCGTGCTCTCTCGGGAAGAGTTACTCGAAAAAGTACAGGGAAGAGATGCAATCTTAAGTCTGCTCACCGACAAAATGGATAGTGAAGTTATGGATGCTGCAGGATCTCAGTGCAAAGTTATTTCAAATTATGCAGTGGGATATAACAATATAAACCTTAAAGCGGCTACAGAGCGGAATATTATGGTAACCAATACGCCCGGGGTGTTAACCAACGCAACCGCGGATATGGCTATCGCTCTTATGTTTGCCGTTGCACGACGTATTCCGGAAGGAGATCGTTTTATGCGAGAAAAAAAATATGAAGGATGGGCACCTATGCTTCTTTTGGGACAACAGGTTACACGAAAGAAACTTGGTATCATCGGTACGGGAAGAATTGGCAGCAATATCGGACGAAAAATGCATAAAGGTTTCAATATGGATATTCTCTATTTCGATCGAAATGTAAAAGAAGAATTTGAAAAAGATACTAATGCTACAAAAGTTGATTTGGAAACGCTTTGCAAAGAATCAGATTACATATCGATTAATCTCAACTACACCCCCGAAACACATCACCTTATTAACGAAAATTTACTTAATCTGATGAAGGAAGAGGCTATTTTGGTAAATACTGCACGGGGACAAATTATTGATGAGGATGCACTTGTTCAAGCGCTAAAAGATAAAAAGATTTTCGGTGCCGGCTTGGATGTTTATGAAAAAGAACCAAAGATGGCAGACGGACTGGAAAAACTTGATAATGTTGTACTAGCTCCCCATACGGGTTCTGCTACCTGCGAAGCGCGAACGAAGATGTCTGAAATAGCCGCGCAAAATATTATCGACGCGTTGAACGATAAAAAACCACAATTTCTCGTTACCCAATAATGAAAACCTTACTCGACATTGCCACTTGTGTCCTGAAGAAAATTGATCCATTTTTGCTGGTAAAAGAGCATTTGGGACACATTGATATAGGCGGATATTCTAACCTTTACGTTGTTGGTGCGGGAAAAGGAGCTGCTCGAATGGCCGAAGCCGTTGAGGAGTATTTTGGCGACGCAATCCGTGATGGATGTATTATTATGCCGGAAAACGAAAAGACACCGAATCTAGCTTCTATACAATATACATACGCAACGCATCCCTATCCTAATAAAAATGGAATGGAAGGGGCAAAAAAGATTTTGGAAATTGCCAACAAAGCTGAAAAAGGCGACTTGATTATTTCGCTTATTTCAGGCGGCGGATCGGCTTTAATGTGCCTTCCGGCTGAAGGAGTTTCGTTAAAAGAAAAGATTGATACAACTACGTTGCTTATTAAATCGGGAGCAAATATTAATGAGATTAATACAGTTCGGAAACATATTTCACAGATAAAAGGAGGATTTTTGGCACAAGCGTTATATCCGGCCAGGTGCATAAATATCGTTATTTCAGACGTAATTGGTGACGATTTAAGCACCATAGCATCCGGGCCATTATCCCCTGACGAGACAACTTTTGCTGATGCTCTTAACGTTTTGGATAAATATGGATTGACTGACCAAGTCCCGCAAACAGTCCTCAGATTTCTAAAAGAAGGTAAGACAGAGACAATTAAATCAGGTCAAGGAATATTTAAAGGAGTTGATACAACCATTCTCGCAAACCACCAAACAGTGGCCGATTTTGCAAAACGATGCTGCGATGACAATGACGTTCCAAACGAAATTCTGGCTACAGATTGTTCAGGAGAATGCCGGGACAAGGCAGTGGAAATACTAAAAAAAGTCATAGACCAGGGAAAAGTGTACATCATTACCGGCGAAACAACCGTTACTATAAAAGGAAAAGGAATGGGAGGACGCAACCAGGAGTTCGTGCTTTCTTGCCTAAACGAAATCGACAAAAACCTAAAATGGGAAGACTTTACCGTACTCGCAATAGGAACCGACGGCGTAGACGGCATCTGCCCTCAAAAAACCGCAGGAGCAGTGGGGACGAAAGAAACGCTTGCTAAAGCCAAAGAGTTAGGATTATCGATGGAAAAATTTTTAGAGAATAACGATTCGTATCACTTTTTCGAAAAAACAGACGGGTTAATAGTTACCGGCCCGACAGGAACTAACTTAGGAGATTTGATGTTGATAAGGAGAAAATAATCACACCTCCCCCTTCGCAAACCTTCTAATAACCTCCGGGTACAAAAGCTTCTCCTGTGCTTGCACCTTTTCTTTCAAGCTTTCCGGTGTTTCTCCTTCTTCAATTGTCACATCTGCTTGGGCTATAACTGGTCCTTCGTCGACACCTTCGGTGACATAGTGGATTGTGCAACCTGACTCTTTTTCGCCGTTTTCGATTACTGCGCTGTGTACGTTTAGATTCATTGCGCCCGGGCCTGCGTACTTTTTCATGTCGATTGCCGGGTGGACGTTTATGATTTTTCCTTCGAACTCTCGAACAAACCATGGCGATAAAATGCGCATGTATCCGATTAAACAAATTAAATCCACGCCTTTTTCTTTTAAAATAACTGCCATTTCTTTGTCGAATTCTTCGCGAGTTTTGTCTTTTGGATCAACAAAAACGGCATCAATACCTTGCTCTTTTGCTCTTTCTAATGCGTATGCTGACTTTTTGTTGCTAATAACAACGCTCAGCTCGATTCCTTCCATCTTTCCGGCTTTCATTTCGTCGATAATGGCTTGTAGGTCAGTTCCGTTTGTTGATGCAAGTACTGCAATTTTGTACATAAATTTATTTTTTAGATGCAAATTCAATAAACTCATCACTATACATACCGTAGAAAAGATCCGACTTCAAGCGGATATAAGGCTTCCTCTCACTCTTATTAATAAAATCCACCGGAGCATCTTCTATTAAAGCCAAAGGCTTCTTCTCGCTAGTCTCTCCCATGAGGATTAAAGCCGCAGTAGCAAGACTATCCGCCATTGCACGCCTTGTTACTCGCATTTTGTTCCCATAAATATCCTTTTTATTCCTACAATCATCAATTCCTTTAAATCCGTAATGACCTATTGAGATGCCGTGAACTCCCGGACGAAGTGGTGCGCATGTGGAATCAGCAACAATCACACCAAGCTTTTTGAGCTTAAAGTGTTTTCGAAGTTTATTCTGAATAACCTTAGCCTCTTTATATGGATCTCTCGGCCAAAGCACAACTTTTCCTTTAGGAACATTGGACTGATCGATCCCAGCGTTTGGTATTAAATGCCCATCTTTAAAGGTAAGCCAACAGAAGTTTGTAGGGAATAAAGCCTTTCCTTCTTTTTGAATTAAATCTTTGAGGTCGCCTTTTTTGTAGTCAGCTCCTTTAATTTCAGCCACTTTTCCTTGAGAAAGTGCGATTATTTTGGACGCAATCACAACAATATCCTTCTCTTTTAGAGCTATTTTTTGCTCTTTTAGAGACTCAATTAAAATCGGGACAATATCGTCTTTTTCCTTTACCACTCTGGTTTTCACACCTGTTATTTTCAAATCAGACTAGTTATTGGATATATGTCTACTACATTACTTTGACAGTTTCGGGGTATTTTTATACAATGAAATGAAACGATAAAAAAAGATAGCAACGATATCATGCCCTACAGGAACCTTAAAAATCAGACCCGTAAAAAAGCATAGCAGAAAACGTGCAATGAATGAACATTTTCAATCGTTTCCGTGTTCTGCTCTGTGATGGTCCTTTACTGACCAACTGGACCGCTCACTTTTTGCCTGGTGTCTCTAGCAGCTCCCTGAGCTCTACGATGACACACTCCACAGGCGGTCGGTGGCGAGACTAAAAACAACGCCAAAGCATGGCAGGATCAAAAGACCGTTTGGTCACGGAAAAACAAAAACAAAATTCCCCTGATTTCTCAGCGGCATACAAACATTATTTGCAGTTGATAGAATGGAATTTTCTCCCCCACACTTCAATGAGTGGGGGTTTTTGTTTATATGAGAAAAAACCGCTTACGATTATAACCGGTCTTAATCAAGCGATACTGGCTACGCAGCTCCTTCTTCGCCTTGCTGAACCTGCGGACTGTTTTGTAATAAAAATGTATTGCCTGGCTGATCACGATTTACTCGCGGGGAAGGCGATGGTGGCTGTTCTTGTTTTTTCTTATCGGACTCATTGTTTTTCTTACTTTCCAATGCCTTCTCGTCAACCCATTCAGGCTGCTTTTGTTGCTTGATCATTTCTTCAGCCTTTTTCTCATCCTGTTCTTTAACATCTTTATCGAACACAACAGTTCGAATAGGGAATGGAATAGTAATACCAGCCTGATCAAATTGAGATTTAATATTCATTGCAAGGTTACTTTTGATATTGAGCCATCCTCCACGAGATTCGACCCACGCCCGAACAGCAAGATTAATCGCACTATCACCGAATCCTTTAACAATAACTACCGGCTTTGGCTCAACCAAGACACCGCTTGTACTTTGTATGGCCTTGTAACAATATTCAATTGCCTGATTTAAATCCGTATCATATTCAACACCAACCGCCAATTCAATACGTCGAAACGGATTACTGGTATAACTGATTACCTGCTTGGTAAACAGTTCGGAATTCGGTACCACTACCATAGTGCCATCCAAGGCTTGTAGTATGGTCGCCCGTGTTTGAATTTCAACAATTTTACCAATTGTTCCGTCGATTTTAATAAAATCTCCTATTGTAAAATGTTTTTGTGCAAGAATCATGACTCCAGCCAAGAAATTGATAATGATATCTTTTAACGCAAACCCTATGGCAAAACCGGCAGCCGCAATAATGGCGGTCAAATCGATACCGGCTATATTAAGAGAAATAGTCGCCCCTACAATAATGGTAATTGTCGACGACGTTCTTCCGGCCAATATTTGCATTTCCTTATGCTCTTCAAATTTATCGGCCATTCTGCTTTCCACAATACCTTTAATCGCTTTTGCAATAATGTAAAACAGAACAAAAACAATAAATGCCGCAATAAACGAAGGTATTTTTACAATAAAAAAATCAAGAAGTCCTGTTAATTGCTGCTCCGTTTCTCCTGTTACATTACTTCCCACTTGGGCAAATGCTGTTGGTATGAGCCAAAATTTCATAGTATTTTATTTTTCTTTATATAAATCATTTAATTATAGCAAAAAATGGCTACATTTTCAATTACGTTGTAGTATGATAGGCACATGGATATATATGGAATACTTGCATTTCCGGCTCATCATTCTCTTTCTCCTGCAATGCATAATGCAGGGTTTAAAACCCTAAACCTCAATGCGCAATACAAGACTTTCGAAGTTCCGGAAAATAAACTCAAGGCATTCATTAAGGATGTTCGTAAAAAACGTATCAAAGGGTTGAGCGTCTCAAAACCCCATAAACAAGAGATTATGCCGCTTTTGGATATGGTTGATCCGACAGCTGAAGAGATTGGTGCGGTCAACACTGTTTATTGGGAAAACGACAAATTAATCGGAACAAACGTTGATTGGATAGGCGTTGAACAAGCTCTTTTAGAAACAACATTCATAGAAGGGAAAGATATTGTTATTCTCGGCGCCGGCGGAGCTGCCAGGGCGGCAATTTATGCACTGAAAGAAAATCAGGCTGAATCAATTACGGTACTGAACAGAACACTCGATCACGCTAAAGAACTGGCAAATGAATTTATATGCAACTATGGAAATTTAGAAGAATTTGCTTCAGTTAGCCCGGATATTGTTATTCAGGCGACATCCGCAGGTTTAAATAAAAAAGAAGGTGTTGAAATTATTCCCGGCGATCAGTTAACAGATACTATGGTTGTTATGGAAATGATTTACACTCCACGCAATACTCGTATTATTCGTGATGCACAAAAGGCAGGCGCGCAAACAATTACCGGAGAACGTATGCTTCTACATCAGGGGGCGGCGGCGTTTTCGCTCTGGACATCGCAAAAAGCGCCATTTGCCGCTATGGAGAAAGCTGTTGAATCCGAACTTTCGTAATTTATTGGCCTTTTCTTAAAAAATCCACACCTTCCGTATCTTCCGGTTCGGGTTCTTTGATTTCGATTTCGTCATCCGCCTCCTGTTTCCCGTAATCTTTTGAATATTCCTGCGTAGTCGCCAAATAATCAACACCCCATGTTGATACAACCCAGCTATAAATCATCCCCACAAGACCAAACATAAAACCAACACCACCCCATAATAACGGTAATGCCAAGAAGAGTAATATGAGTGCACTTCCCGTTGTTTGAAACAAAATCGCACTAAAAATAACTGCCACCAGTACGGCAAAAATCGTACTGTAAACACCGAGCAGTGCATACTTATAATTGGAAATAATTTCGAAAATAAGCGCACTTCCCAAAACAGCAAGTGCCATTTGCAATCCTGCTGCAAACGAAATAAATTCAAGCCCGATATTCGTTGAGAACAAATAAATCGGAACTAAAATCATAAAAATCACTACATTAACAATAAAAATCTGAAACAATGCTGTTGTGATTCTTTTATACCGATCACCTTGTGTAAACGAGATAAATAATGGTGCAAAAATATTTGAAGCAAGCAACGACACAAACACCATTGCCATAATAACAATGGTAAACAGTGGCGTTACATCGGTTCCTTCTTCCGCTTGTGTTAACGCTTGCTGCAGAACGGAACTGCTAATCATATATATAACAAGCAGAATAATTGTTCCGGCAATACCACCACCTAGGCCGGCTATTGTCCGAGTTATAAGAGCTAAAAATGTAAATTTCGAGGTGTCGTTTGCTGTATTTTGTGTTTCCATAAAGGCTTTTCTCAATTAATTGACTCTTTTTATTTTACCATAAAATAAGAAAAGAATAAAGATCCCGACAACAATGCCCATGTCGGCTATATTAAAAACAGGATATCGCCATACAGAGATATAATCTATAACCGCTCCATACATTAATCTGTCTACAAAATTACTCAGTGCTCCTCCGGTAATTATTCCCACTACAAAAAGCACATACCATCGATCCATTTGAAAGTGATCAATCAATAATTTCATACCCACAACAAGTAGCACGGGCGTAAGAATCAACTGTACAAAAAAAGGCAAACGAATACCAAATGCGATTCCGGGATTTTCTTGGGAAACAAGGGAAAAAAATCCGGGGATAATAATAAAGGGCGGATCGAACGCTCGCAGTACGTACTCTTTTGCCGCTCTATCCGCAACAAAAAAAATCACAGCAATGAGCACAAATAATCCTATATGTCTCCACGTAATGTTTTTCATAGCAAGCACAAGTATACCATGAAATATTGCCTAGCACCTTATTAATGAGTTAGTATTGTCAGGCTACATAAGCCTTTTGCATGCAGAAAACAAAGTCAGACACGGTTTTGCTCATCATTACGTTGGCTCTCTTGCTCTTCGGCGTTGTAATGATTACCAGTATTGGTGTTCCAAAATCCATTCAACTTTCCGCGCCGGATATTCTATACCCAAACTGTGAACAGGAAGGTGTCGACTGTTATTTGCTCTTTAGGAACCACGTAATACGTGTGCTAATCGGTTTTGTAGCGCTTATTATTTGTGCAAAAATTCCCTATAAATTTTGGCGGCGCATTGCGCTTCCCATGTTTGCAGGCATTATGTTTTTGCTTCTTTTTGTACTTATTTTCGGATCAAGTTTAAATACTATCGCACGCAGCTGGCTTGTTATTTTTAACACATCCCTGCAACCGGCGGAATTTGCGAAACTGGCGCTTGTTTTCTATTTAGCACGGTGGATGGACGAAAAAACCAAAGACGTCGGCAGTTTTCAATTCGGATTTTTACCGTTTTGTGTTATCTCCGGTCTCGTTATTTTACCGGTTGTTTTACAGCCGGATCTCGGTTCAACACTGGTCCTTACCTTAACCGCAGTTTCAATTTATTTTGTTGCGGGAGCACGTGTACGACATTTAATGCTTGGAGCATTCGCAGCTTTTCTCATCGCCATTATGGTTATCGCCAACGTTGAGCATGTTAGAGAACGATTTGTCGCCTATATATCACTGGATAAAGAATGTGTGGAAGATTATTGTTGGCAATCCGAGCAAGCCAACATTGCAGTGGGTAGTGGTGGACTATGGGGAAAAGGATTAACCCAGGGAGTTCAAAAATCATACTGGCTCCCACAAGCATCCGATGACTTTATTTTTGCCGCATCAGCAGAAGAACTCGGGTTTTTACGCATATTCCTCATTGTCGTTGCTTATGCCATTATCGCCTATCGAGGATATAAAATCGCCAACACGGCTCCCGATAGATTCTCCATGTTGGTTGCCACAGGTATAACAACATGGATTACGGGACAAGCATTTATTAATATAGGTGTGAACACTGGACTTTTACCGGTAACAGGCATTACACTTCCCTTAGTGAGTTACGGTGGATCATCAATACTCACAACGCTGATTGGTATCGGCATTCTTCTAAATATATCAAAATATACAACTTCATATGAGACGCATCGTTTTCACCGGCGGGGGCACCGGCGGACATATTATCCCGAATATCGCCCTCATAAAAAAAATTAGGCGAAAGTATCCAGACATACGCATTCTTTATTTAGGATCCAAATACGGCCCTGAAGTCAGAATGATACCACCCATGAATATTCCGTTTACATCGGTGGCAACCGGGAAACTTCGTCGTTATTTCTCGCTACAAAATATTATTGATATGTTTAAAATACCTTTCGGCATCATACAAGCGTTTATTGCACTTAAACGTTTTAAGCCGCACGCTGTTTTCAGTAAAGGAGGATATGTTAGTGTTCCTGTTATGATCGCAGCGCGAATGTTAAAAATCCCCACCATATTACACGAATCCGATATTACCCCGGGGCTTGCAAATCGGCTTTGCGCAAAACGAGCCAACGTTTTATGCCTGGCACACTTTGAAAGTCAGCGATATTTTACTCACCATAAAAACAAAGTTGTTACCGGTAACCCTGTAAGAGAAACAATTTTGAACGGTGATAAAGAAAAAGCATATACAATTACCGGATTCTCAAAGAAAATCCCCACTATTCTTGTTATGGGCGGAAGCCAGGGGGCTCAGCACATTAATAAAGAAATTTCTCTTGCCGCCAACGAACTTGCCAAACATTACCAAATTATCCACATTACCGGGAAAGGAAAACTTCATGAAGCGTTACCGATATTGGAGAGCTATCGTTCACGATATAAAGCATATGAATACGTCGACAAAAACCTCCCGCATTTTTATGCTATAACCGATGGCATTATCGCTCGATCGGGAGCTAATACATTAGCTGAAATCGATGCGCTTGATCTTCCCGCAATACTTATCCCAATAGGGAAAAAAGCCAGTCGAGGAGAACAGTTGCTCAACGCCTTCGCCTATCAAGAAAGTCACGAAGACACGCTCGTGATTGAAGATGAATTACTTACCTACAGGAATCTTATTAAAGCCATTAACAAAATCCTGCCATGGGATTCGTTCACGCCATCACAACGAAAACCAAGCAAGCAGAGTAAAGGTGCCGAAAAAATACTCCATGTTCTCGATAACTATTTAGGAGATTCATGCTTGAGCAAAGAACAGAAATGTTGACTTTTTGGTTTTTCGTTATATGATATAAGCACTAGGGCTTTTTAACCACACAAGCATGGCACTCGTGTGGATTACCACAATTATCGGCATAATCTCAATCGGCTTTTGCCTTATGAGTATTAAAATTCTTTATCGATACATTAATCGATATCGTTTTGATGAATCAAAATATACCCTTTTGTTTGGCATTATCAGATTACGCTATGTTGTTGGATTATATGCTGCTTTTTCACTATTTTTCGCTATATCATCAGTACTTTTTATGCTCTATATAACCCTATGAACAAAACAAACAATACAGATCGGCATTTCAAGGGGCAATTAGAGTCCGAGGTGGTTCAATGCTTTTATCGTAAACATTGGATCGTGCTGGTTCGCGACCTTATAAGCTTTATCGTTTTTGTAGCAGTATTGACGTTTGTCGCAATGCACTTTAAAGGCATTTACACTTTTTTTGCACAAGATTCACTTTTTACCACCTTTTTAGCGTTTTCGCTTCTCAGTTTATTCACCTTGTTTATCCATCGCTTTTTCTTACACTTCATTCGATATTATCTGGATATAACCGTTATCACCAATTACCGGATTGTAACAATCGACAAATCTCTCTATTTGCGAGATGAAAAAGATGCCATTGATCTACCAAAAATCCAAGACATCAAAAAATCGCAACACGGTATTGTAAAACGCCTTTTCAATTATGGTGAATTAATCATTACACTCTCTTCTACAACTACCACGAAAGTACTTGTTTTTGTCCCTAATCCGGGATATCACTTTCGAAAGATAAACAAATTGAAACGAGAATATATTAAAGAACGCATTGGTAGAAGACGCAGCCGAGATCCTCATGGTGTTGCACGAAAACAAGAAGATACCGCAACAATGGTGAACGATATTACACCGTTACCCAACAACACATAAACAAGAGATTGTCAGTGTAAGGGAAAAATTGTACACTTGAGACATGGAACATACTCTCTTTATCGGCATTGGCGTTGTTATTTTGCTTCTCTTTTCGGGAAGCATATCGGTTATACACCTACGCACATTACGAGATGATATTAATAAGCGTTGGTACAACCTTGCCGACAAGTTGCAATACCGACAAGATCTGATCCCCAATCTCATCGAAACAATTCGTCTACACAGCAATACAAGCGATCAGAGGCAAGAAGATAAATCGATTATTCAAAAAACTATCGCTATACGACATAAAGCGGGCGTAACAAGCAAACCGGGTTCAAACAAAATGATTATTGAGCATGACCTTTCAAAACATATAAAAAAGCTTTTGGATATTTCCCTTCACAACAAGCCATTGGGGAGAAATACAAATTTTTTGGAACTGAAGAAGCAACTTAAAGATATTGAATATACAATTGAAGAAATGGCACAGGAATATAATGCCAAAGTACGGAATCACAATAGAACAAAAAAGAAATTTTACAATGCCATTCCGGCCTTTATTATGCGCTATTCAACGAAAAAAATTTTCGAGTTTGAGTAGTTTTTTTCAAAAAAGTCTTGACGGTGAGTCTTTCCTCACCTACTATGTGAGCGTACACTCACCTTTTGTTGTATGGAACTACTCACACCAAAACAAGAAGCAGTCCTTAAGTACATAGAAAAATATCAACTTAAGCACGGGTCTTCTCCCACAATCAGAGAAATGCGAGAACACTTTAATCTCAGTTCGGATAACAGTATTCTCAAACATCTCAAGGCTTTGGAAGAAAAAGGATATATCGATAAGGACGATACACCCCGGGGTATTAAAATTCTCGACAGTGTTAAAAAGAGACTCGAGTCTGAAACCATTAAACTTCCATTATTAGGTTTTATTCCTGCTGGAGGACCGGTTATGTCGGAAGAGTATATCGACTCATGGTACGACGTCGGTCCGGATATCGCACAAAAGCAAGAAGGATATTTCCTTCTTAAAGTAGTAGGAGAAAGTATGATTGATGCGGGAATTTTTGAAGACGACATTGTGGTAGTTAATTCCAAACAACAGCCACGAAATGGTGACATAGTCGTTGGCTTGGTAGATGGAGCAAATACAGTGAAGCGCTATATGGTGGGCAAAAATGGCCCTTACTTAAAAGCGGAAAATCCAAGCTACAGCGATATTTATCCTGAAGAGGAGTTATCCATTCAGGGTGTAGTAACCGGCTTGTTACGGTACTACAAATAACGGTTTCGGCATATCAACAATAGAAAAAGTACATTCTATGAGGTTTTTTACTCAACCCTATATATATTTTCATCTAACCCTTTATATCATGAACATTAGAATAAGCAGAAAACCACGCTTATGGTTTGTAAAACCTTTTCCAACCAATTACAAGAAACGTTCTCTATGGCAACGATTTAAATCATGGATGAAGTCTCTGCGTAAAACCTGCTATAAGATGGACGGACAAATCGCAATGTGGTAATTTACATGGGCACATTGCGCCGACGTAGCTCAGTTGGTAGAGCAATGCTTTCGTAAAGCAGAGGTCGTGGGTTCAAATCCCATCGTCGGCTCCATTCACCATGATGTTTTATGCAGTACAAGTATGCAAAAATTGTCGTTTTTACTCCCGTCACACATGCTGAAGCAATTCGTCAAACACTCGGTAAAGCCGGGGCAGGGCATATAGGGAATTATGACTACTGCTCTTTCAGTACCACAGGGATAGGCCGTTATAGACCGCGAGAGGGAAGCAATCCATATCGTGGAAAACAAGACACACTTGAAACGGTTGAAGAAGAAAAAATTGAAACTATTTGTCCTGCCAACAAGGTACAATCTATCGTGAAAGCGGTACAAAAAACTCATCCTTATGAAGAGCCGGCAATAGATATTTACCCCCTATTAAACATCTAATAGACATATTTTAAGAAATTCGTTATAGTTTAGTCCCTTTCAGGCTATTAATGGTTTTTTGGTATGGCTACGCCAATGATGAAACAATACAAGGAGATAAAAAGTCAGCACGAAGACTGTATTTTATTTTTTCGGCTGGGGGATTTTTACGAAATGTTTGGTGATGATGCTATTGTTGCATCAAAAATTCTTGATATTAATTTGACTTCGCGTAACAAAGGAGAAAATAAAATTCCCATGTGTGGCATACCCCATCATGCCGCGGATAATTATTTGGCAAAGCTCACAAAGCATGGCAAAAAAGTTGCTATTTGCGAGCAAGTAAGCGACCCCGAATTGCCCGGCATTGTAAAACGTGAAGTGACTCGTATTGTCACTCCAGGAACAACATTCAACGATGCGCTCCTCGATACAAAAACCAACAATTATCTTGTTAGCATTGCTCACCAGGAAGGGGCATATGGCATAGCATATGCAGATGTCACAACTGGTGAATGCGGCGCCACTTCATTGGAAAATTATGCAGAACTCACCACGGAGCTGTCGAAGATTAATCCTTCGGAATGCATACTTTCTCCCGCACTGTACGATTCTGCCAAAGGTAAGGATTTGCAAGACTATTTTGAATCTATATGCTTTTTCCCGTTTGAACATTATCGGGACTCGGAAGAGATTATCAAAACACAATTTCACGTAACATCACTCGCCGGTTTCGGCCTTAACGATAAACCACTTGCAGTTAAAGCAACGGGCGCTCTGCTTGAGTACCTTAAGGAAACGCAAAAAAGAGATCTTACACATATTAAGAAAGTAACCTATTTTTCGACTAGTCAATATATGCCAATCGATGAGTCGACATTGCGCAACCTTGAACTTCTCAAAACACTACGTGATCAAGAAAAAGAAGGATCTCTCATCTCAATCATCGACAAAACACAAACTCCAATGGGAGGAAGAATGATAAAGTTTTGGATAACACATCCGTTACTGGATAAAAAAGGAATCAATCAACGACTTGAAGCCGTATATGAATTATATAACGATCAATCGCTACGTCGTTCAATTCGTTCAACACTCGAAAACATACACGATATAGAGCGCCTTATTGCAAAACTAAGTATGGGAAGTGGGAACGGACGTGACCTCTTATCATTACAAGAATCATTATCATATATCCCTCAGCTAAAAAAACACGTTAAGAAATGTACGTCTTCTTTACTGCAAAAGCTACATGCAACTCTTGACGATCTTTCGTCTCTCACCTCTCTTATCGAAAAAGCAATCAATCCCGAAGCACCCTTAAGTTTAAAAGATGGCAACATTATCAATGAAGGCTATAACAAGCAGTTGGATGAATTGAAAAAAATAAGCCGTGATGGAAAGACGTTTATAAAAAATTTGCAAGAACAAGAACGAAAACGAACATCTATTCAATCGTTAAAAGTAAAATATAACAAAGTGTTCGGCTATTTTATAGAGGTCAGCAAAGCAAATCTCTCGCTGGTTCCCGACACATATATTCGCAAACAAACCCTGGTGAATGCTGAACGATATATTACACCCGAACTTAAAGAATACGAAGAAAAGATACTCGGTGCAGAAGAAAAAATTATTCAACTCGAATATGATTTGTTTCAAGATATTAGAGAAACCGTTGTCTCACACAGTAAAGAAATTTTAGAAAACGCTTTTTCGATAGCTACACTTGACGTCCTTGGATCATTTGCATTTATCGCAAAGCATAATCATTATTGCCGACCCCACATAACAGAGGATAACGGCATTACTATCAAACAGGGTCGTCACCCGGTCGTGGAACATATGTCATTCTCTTCTGATTTTATACCAAATGACACTACCCTTGCCCGTCCGGACAACCTTCTTTTGCTTATTACCGGGCCCAATATGGGTGGAAAGTCGACAATATTACGACAAACAGCATTAATTGTTTTACTGGCACATATTGGGAGCTTTGTGCCAGCCGAGAAAGCATCAATTGAATTGGTGGACAGAATTTTCACACGTGTTGGCGCATCGGATAATTTGGTGAAAGGACAAAGTACGTTTATGGTTGAAATGCAGGAAGCGGCTTTTATCTTAAATAACGCAACTTCAAAAAGCTTAATCATTCTAGATGAAATCGGACGGGGAACATCAACCTACGATGGCGTAAGTATCGCCTGGGCAATTACCGAATATATTCACAATCATATTAAAGCGAAAACGTTATTTGCCACCCACTATCATGAGTTAATCTCCGTAGTAGAGGATTTAAAGCATGCACAAAATTACAGTATCGCAGTTAAAGAAAAAGAAGATGGCGTTATATTCCTCTACAAATTGCAAAAAGAAGGAATAGACAAAAGTTACGGAATTGAAGTTGCAAAAAGAGCAGGTTTACCGGAAGAAGTCATCGAAAAATCAACACGCATTTTACGTGATCTGGAAGAAGAAGTGGTCGAGCAAGGCATTAAAAAAACTCTACACAATCCAAAAAACAAGAAATCAGAAGACCAGTTGGACTTATTTGGGAATGCCGCCCTTCTCGAAGAATTTGAAAGAAAGACAAAAGGACTAAAACTTTTAAAAGAGGAGATTGACAGTCTTGATATAAACAGTCTCACCCCTCTTGAAGCGTTAAAAAAACTGGACGAATTAAAACATAATAACATGTAGAATATGTCTGTAATTAAATTACTCCCCGAACATTTAGTTAATCAGATTGCCGCAGGTGAAGTGGTCGAAAGACCTTCATCTGTTGTTAAAGAACTTTTGGAAAATTCGCTTGATGCAGATGCTACACATATTACTTTGGAGGTTGTCGGAGCCGGAGACGAACAAATCACCGTTACCGACAATGGACACGGTATGGACGCGAACGATGCTTTACTGGCATTGGAACGGCACGCTACCAGCAAGATAGCGTCACAAGAAGATTTATCTACCATAACAACAATGGGATTCAGAGGGGAAGCTATTGCAAGTATCGCATCAGTCTCGCATCTAACTCTACAAACAAAACGAAAAGAAGACGAAACCGGTATTCTTATACGCAGCGTAGCCGGTACTATAG
>WJKT01000022.1 GCA_014728955.1 Candidatus Peregrinibacteria bacterium | reverse complement strand
GTGTATGCATCTTCTTTTAGTTCCAATTACAGTGTGAATGATGAATCTCTTGATTTCGCACATAATACGGATTATTTGGAGAGTGGTTCGTACACGATGGATTTAAGTGGTGTGTTTTGGACGGACAGGCCGAGTGAATCAGCTTCTTTTAAAGTGATTGATTCAAATAGTGATATTGACACCACGTCTCCGCCACCACCACCACCGCCACCTCCATCGGGTGGAGGAGGGCCGATTGCAGGAGGAAGACCTGACAAAGATCCGGGAGAAACCGATGTGGCAATTATCGATCAGTTGCCGCAGGAAGATGATAGGGAAGATCTTTCTTTACATGAATCGGCTGAAGAGAAGCTGCCGGAATCTCCTGAGCCAACTCCTCAAATAATACCGGAGCCGGTGGTAAAACCGGTACAGGTTGGTCTTGTATATGATGATTTTGATGGATGTTCTGCACAATTTGAGATGAACTACATGGATACTAATCCGTATCGAAATGATACCGATAAGGATGAGGTTGAGGATTGTGATGAAGATTGGATATATGATACAAATCCGATTGTATATAACGATCATTTCCATCATGTCGGATTGGCGCGAATGGAAGATATTGTTTATACACAGGAAAAACCTTTATTTGTTGGGCGAGCAGACTTTAATGTTGAAAACTCATATACCGATAGCCATGTCCAGCTTGAAATAGGAAAAACTGATCCTGTTACGCTTATGGGAATGTTTTTCCTTGAACTGAAAGAGGATTTTAATTGTATAGGTCTTAGTGAAATAGCACTTGAAACCGGGCAATATACGACCCGCTTGTATCGTGACGGGGAACAACAAGAAAAAGAAATACCGCTTATTGTTGATACCGAAAAAAAATATACGCCGTTACAAGTGAGTATTCCGGAAGGAGGAATGCTAAATCACGAAAACACACGTGTGTTTATCGGTGGTGAAACAGGGGAAGATTACGGTGTGGTTGCATTCTGGACACGTGATGAATATATCGATGTTTCGGCTACTGTTGCGGATTATCGTGGAGAATATTATCTGCCGTCTCCAACAACATTGGAGGATGGTGAATATAGAATCTATGTATATGGGCTCTTTCATGAAGAAGCGATGATGGTGCAAACGAATTATCACATTATTGATATCACCATGAAGGATGGTGTTCCATATATCGTTGAAAATGTAGAGAAAAAAGAGACCCCAACATGGAAAACGGCATTTGATTATGCAAAAACACAAATGAATAAACAGAAAATTGAGTCGCTTCATAATGCGGCTAAACAAGCCAATCCGATGTATCTTTTATCGTATGGCATTTTCTTTACCATAATTCTTATTAGTTACTTTATAGTATGGCGAAAAGATTAATAACAAAGATTGTATCGACTGCATTAATGTTGCTTATGGCAATTGGATTTTCTTTGCCTGCGTATGCGGTAACTACTATTCCGGAAAAAATGATTTATGAAGGAAGGTTGTTGGATAGCAGCGGTTCCGGACCACTTGCCGGATCGCATGATTTTCGCTTTAGTTTTTGGAGCGTAAGCCCTGTTGCTCCGGGAGATGTTTCGGGAGGAACAATCAATACGGTTGCCGCAACATATTCCGGTTGGCAGGAAGTACAAACCATTACTCCAAACAGTGATGGGTTCTTCAGTTTTGAATTGGGAACGGTTTCGCCGTTTCCGCAAATAGATTCCACGCAACACCTATATTTACAGGTTGAAATTAAAAAGTCGTCCGATCCTATTTCTTCTTATGAAGTATTAGATAGAGCCCCTTCTGATCCGACATCTGATCGTTCACCGATCGGGAGTGTTCCATATGCGATGAATGCTGATTATATAGATAATGCAGAACTTGGTAATGCGGCAGGAAATATCGTCGTACTGGATACGGGCGATGTATGGCCCGTGAGCACGGTTCCCGGAGGAACCGACCAGGATGGGTTTGTTTTGGATAATGATGATGATGCAAGTGGTTCGATAGATCTGCAATTTGGGAATACACTCGGCAAAATATTGTCATGGGATTTATTAAACGGCTATTTTGATTTTAATGATGATGTAAATATACAAGGTGATTTAACACTTACCGGTACGGTTGACGGAGTTGACGTAAGTGCTCTTTCTTCAGCGGTTAACCTGCATCTCGACGGAGGTGCGAATAAGCATGATGCTTCGGAAATTGACGTAGAAGCAACTGATGGGCATTATTATTCGGCTGGGGATCTTGAAACGGCAATTGATGATATAGATCAGCAGCTGTTTTCTCTTTCCGCGGCGTCTGCCAATTTGAAAAAAATTATTCCGTCACTTTTTGATGGTGTTAGTTATAAGCCCGATGGTACAAATAATATTGGTCGGTTGTTTATCGACAGTGATATTGCTAACGGGCGTAATTTTTATGTATGGAAAAGTACTCCGGCAACATTGCAGGATTACGATATTGTTCTTCAGGTTCCGATTCCGACAAATTACACGGGATGGGACGGGTCGACGCCATGGGAATTTACATATAGAAGTGATTCCGCAAACGCAACAGAGAATAAGGCTGATATTTATATATATGATTCAAGCGGTGCACCGGTGACATTAACGGGCACCAGCAGTAATCTCACAAGTACTACTTGGTCGAGTACCTCAATAGGGTATAGTGGTACACCTACGTTTACTGCCGGTGAAACGTTTATGATTGTTATTCGAGTGCACTCTCGAAACAGTAATGAGATGCACCTCGGTGAAATTTCATTAAATTTTTCCTAATACTTATTAACATACAAAACCTATGAAAACGTTACGTATGAAAAACATGCTTGTCGCTTGTACAGCGCTCACTATGAGCCTTGTTATGGCGGTGGCACCTGCAGCACACGCTGCTACATCAGATCCTGATGATCTGGTGAATACTGAATCTCTGTTTACAATCGCTCCCGGCGATGGTGCGGAGGATATCGAGCTGCAATTTGGTACCGATGCGGCTGACCACATTTTAATGTACAACTATGCCAATGATCGTTTTGAATTCGGCAATGATGTATATATTAACGGTGGTCTTGAAGTACAAGATAATATTGATCAGGATGGTAACACGTTCACTCTTGATGCCGATAACACCGGTGCGGGAGCAAATGTGGATATCGTTGCTGAGCAAGGTACCGACAATGATGGAACACTCCGTTATAATGCAACAACAAACGAGTGGGAAATCAGTAATGACGGAGGGACCTATTACGCTGTTAGCACCTCTAATGATATTGATAGTTTGACGGGAGTTGATAGCAATACCTTTACTCTTGATCAAGATGATACAACCGGTGATGTGACACTCCAATTCGGAACTACACTGGCTGAAAGTCTTACATGGGATGCTGTAAACAATCGTTTTGTCTTATCCGATGATTTATTGCTTGAAGGTGGTTTAACACTTCAGGATGATCTTGATTTTGGTGGAAACGAAGCGTTAAATATGCTTCTTCATCAAGGTACTTCTTTCCCGGCTGCGCCGAGTGAAGGACAGACATTCTATCGAACCGATGAAGATACCATGTATATCTATGATGGTACGCAATGGGTGGCAATGGCTGATGCTCCGGGTGGACTTAGTATCTTCCTTGCGCCGCTTTATCCTCACACCACCTATCATAATGATGGTTCAAACAATGTTGGTCGTCTTTCGTATGATTTTGATTCTGCCAATGTTGAAAACTATTATCGATGGCAAACACGAAAAACCGCTATGCAGGATTATGATGTAAAAGTTCGTGTTCAGGTTCCCGAGGACTTCTCTGCATGGGATACCAATCCGATTGAATTTAAATATCGAACCAATACGGTTAACACGGCGGATAACGTAATTGATTTTTCAATGCAGGATACAACCGACTCTGCCGTAACCATGACAAACAATACCGGTTTGGTTAGTTCAACCGCAGGACAATGGGTTGAGTCTACCAATATGACTATTGGTGGCACACCTACCTTTAATCCCGGTGATTGGTTTACGGTTACCATTAAATTGTCGGCTACTCAAAATGATTGGGCCGATGCAGGATCGTTGGTATTGAACTATCTTCGATAAGAGTTTTTTATAGGTTTTAAAAAACTAATTATATAAAAAAGGTAAGCTCGCGTTTATATCGGGCTTACCTTTTGTTGTCTGCGTAATTATACCTGTTTGGTTATTGCGATTGACGGGCGCTTTCCGCCATATCGTGAGCAATATCTTTAATTGAGTTTGCCAGGCTTGTTACCGAATCGTCCGTTAAAGCCGCGTCATTTGCCAGTGTCCATGCCTGTGAAGCATTATCTTCAGCAGCGGTGTAGTTTTCGTTTTTTCCTTCCTTGTATCCTATAACTAAATGATCAAACGCCTGGGCTATTTTATGTGCGGCTTGCACCAATGGTTCGTCCGGAGAGATAGTGAGTGCGTTTTGTGTGTATTCAAGGGATTTGTCAGCACTTCCTTCTGCTCCCGTAATATTGTCGGCGTTAAGATACTGCAATGTTTTAATCATTTCCGCTTCTGCCATGCTTAAATATAATTGTGTTTCTCCTCCTTGTATATTAATGAGCAGTCGATAGGTTATTTCAGAAACTTCACCACGCGTAAGCGGATCTGCGGGATAAATATTGTTTGCGTTGTCAGCATGAATAATGTTTGTTGTCGCTGCATAATAAAGGTATGGAATAAACCATTGATTGAGATCTTGGACATCGTTAAAAATAACCTCGGTTGGATTTTGATAATTGTCGAGATTTATTTGATAAGCAAGAAGAAGTATCTTTAAATATTCAACCAAATTGACGGTTCGAGACCCTTCAAAGTTTCCGGTTACGCCGTCTCCGCTGACAATACCTCGCTCTTTTGCCTTTTGTACATATTTAGCAAACCATAGATCGGGCGATACGTCCGGGAACGGATTTTCAGTTGGATCTTGCAATGTTTCGTAAAGCGGCACAATAATAATTTTTAGTGCTTCAGCTCTGTTAACTGCATTTTCCGGTTTAAAAGTGCCGTCTTCATAGCCGTTTAGTACGCCCCGATCACTAAGATAGGTGATTGCTTCATAATTTTTGTGACTTGAAGGGACATCTGAAAAGGCCAGTACGGAGGAAGTACAGCAGGTAAATACCAATAAAAAAGTTATTAGGCTCGCTAACGGTTTTTTACATAGCTTCATAAAAAAAGGATCAATGATGAGAGTCATTGATCATTATACGAATTTACGCCTTATTATGAAAGGGCTTATTGTTTCTTTTTCAATTCTTTCGGAATATTTTTTTGTGGCATATGTTTGATTTCGTAGTTGAGGAAGAATGCCAATAAGGTTCGCAGTATAACCAATACGACCAATACGATAATATCGTTTATGGAAGGGTTAAGCAATGTTTCGATAATGTCTCTTCCGATGAAAACTTCAAGGCTTAAAACAAGATAATTACTCAATTCAATACGAATTTGATTGATAAATTTGTCCGGAGATATGCGCCTTATTGCGCATGTTGCAAAAACCAGGAGCATTTTGAGAACGCCCATCACGATGATGGCTACACCGACAACTTCCAGTGCTTTAATAAGATATTCAAATATAATGTCCATAGTTTTGTGACTTATTTACAATTTCATATCCTCTTATTATAGCAGAAATAGGTTGTTTTTAACAGTCTTTTGAGGTTTTTTCCACGAGGACTACCTTGAATTCGCCAACACCATGCGTAGTAATGTTAAACGGCTCACCGATAGGGCATAGCATGCTGCCGTCATCATCTTTGTATCGCATATAAGAGTCATAGGGGATCAGGAATTGATGTGCATCAGCTTTGCCCAATACACGTGCAACCCGATTCATTTCGTTTCCGAAAATGGTATAATCAACACCCGCTCCCGGTTTTTCAGGAGCGCCGTAAATACCAACAGGGTCTCCGTCAACAATGCCGCACCCATTGGCAAATACCAGTCTGCGGGGGAGTGTAAAATGATATTCTTTCTGTACATCCGTTGCTATATCATCGAGAATTTTTTGTAGTTCCTGTGAAATATCATATGCAAGATCAATATTGTGATTAAAGTGAGGATCTTTGTTCCCAAAAGCATCAAGACCGTTTTTATCGTAAGGAGGACCAATAAGAACAATAATTTCATCGCCAACAAACTTATCGACAACAACATTATATTTTTGTTCAATAACCAGTTTTGCCTCACTGATAAATCGATTCATAATCTCATCAATACCGCCGACCGCCGCGGGATGTTTTTTTGAAAGTTCGCGTACCGTCTTACTGTAATCGTCTATATCGGAATAGAGGACAACTACGGGATGCGGAGTGGGTGTTTGTTCAATAGTGTTGGCCAGCCACTTGTCTGCCGATGGGGCCCCGATAAGTTTGCTGAGCCAGTGGCGTGCTTCTTCGCGTCCCATTACAATGCCTTCCAGAAAGCTTAAAACATCGTTAACAATACCTCGCTGGGCATCATCATTACAGGCAACCATTATACTGCCTATGCGTTGTCTTCCTTTCCCTTGATCAATTTTCAATTCAAAAAATTCACCGCCTTGTTCAATTGCTTCCTTGGTGAATCCTATAAAATCAGCATCTTCTTCCGTTTTGTCTCCATCAACAAGAACATCCCATGATTTTTGCTCTCCCGGTTTAAGATTACATGAAAAGGCGATTGGTTTTTCCAGAACTTTGCTGAGTAGTGTACATAATTTGGTACACATTGTTGTCCAATCTTTAAAATTGTGATCGGCTAAAATGTCACGTTTCTTTTCGGCAATTAATTTTTTAACTTCATGTTGAAGTCGTGCATTTAAAAAGGTGTCTATCATGGCACTCATATTGGCGCATTTGCTGAATACGAGCGGATGAATTTTTTCTCCTTCAAATCTGAATTCCAGATAGCCGAATTCTTGTTTTCCAAATTTTAATTTAAAGACGAGTCTCAGCTCACCACGTTCCGGATCGTATACGTGCGCCCAATCAACCGGAAGATTGATGTAATCGGTTCGTTTCCATTCAAAAAAATGTAAATTAGTATGTTCTTGTAAAGCATATTCTGTAGTATTACTGGTATGAACCTGGTGTTCTTCAATGTCCGGATCGGGATTGATATGGGTCAAACGAACTTCTTTAAAGTGCGCTATAGACTGTAAATCTTTTTCAATTTGTTCAAGGAGGGCGCGAATCGCCGTTTCGAATTCTTCATTGCGTGTTTCATCAATAACGCGGTCCATGCTGGTGAGCGCATTTGCTCTCAATTCACCGTCGAGCATTCCTTTCATTACTTCGTACACGAGCTGATTTATAGAAGCAATATGCAGCTGTATGTCTTCCGGGATTTCCTGTGTTTCTATGGCGCTTAGTTCATAGGCAAACAATTCGCGAATAGTGATAGTGTCTGCTTCAAAATCGCTCAACAATGTTTGTATATCACTAATTTGATGATTTGCCGGGGACTGTTTTAGAAGGGTTTGTATGAGATTGCTGATAGCTTTTCGGCTTTGATATGGAAGCGGGTGATCAGCTAAATTACATGCCAGATGAATGCGATCTTCAAGGTTTTCCGGTATGCGGCCTTGTTGTTTATGCCATAATTCTCCGAGCGTTAGTGCCGTTTTTGATAAACATCGCAACGGTTTTTCTTTTTCCATAATGACGTTATTGTATATTGGGGAGTAATGATACCTGAAAAACGAATTCTGTCAAAAAAAGGTATGCTATAATTCACAACAATTCTTATTCATAATTATTATGCAAAAAAAGACACTTTATTTTCTTCGTCACGGACAGTCTGTTTATAACAAACTCAATATTTTACAGGGGCAAATCGATAGCCCCTTATCAGAGGAAGGGGAGAAGCAGGCTTATGATCTTGCGCCTCGGTTTAAAAATCTTAACCTTAAACATATAGCTCATTCACCGCTTTTACGAGCGAAACAAACGGCTGAGATTGTTAATAAGCAGCTTAATCTTCCTCTGTCGGAGTGGGAGGATATACGAGAGATTAGCTTTGGTAAATGGCAGCATGAATTGAAATATGAATATTGGGAGGATTTTCGACGAGATTTTTATGAACATGGTACGCCTCCGCCGGGAGGGGAATCGCGCAATGAGCTGTATCGAAGGGTTGAAAAAGAAGTGCATCGTATAGTAAATACTGTTAATGAATCTCCTATACTTATTGCCTGTCATGGTATGGTTATACGAATTTTAATTGGGGAGTGGTTTACCAATGCTACCGAAAAGTCATTTCGTTCATTAAAAGTTCCCAATTTATCTGTATACAAGGTTGATATCGAGCATGATAAAGAAGAGCTTCGCCCGACAGCATACGAATATTTAGGATTACTTTCGAAGAATTGATGGATTTCTCAATCCTTCGTATCGTATAAGCTTAAGAGCATGCTGTTCGCCGAGCATTTCTTTTGAAAGCGGGTCATCGTAGTCACTGTCATAAATAACTTTTTTGATGCCGGCGTTAATTATCATTTTGGTGCAAATACTACATGGATGCGTATTGCAATACAGCGTTCCGCCTTCTATATCGATACCGAATTTTGCGGCTTGGGTAATTGCGTTTTGTTCTGCGTGGGTTCCGCGACATATTTCGTGGCGCTGTCCCGAGGGAATATTAAGTTTTTCGCGCAAACATCCTC
>WJKT01000021.1 GCA_014728955.1 Candidatus Peregrinibacteria bacterium | reverse complement strand
GGTATCGGAAGACCAAGTACATACGCCCCAACCATTACCACCATTCAGGCGCGCGGCTATATTGAAAAAGAAGGGAAAGCACTTAAGCCAACCGACACAGGCGAAGTGGTAACCGATTTTTTAATTAAACATTTTCCGGATATTATCGATTACAAATTTACGGCCGAAATGGAGGAAGATCTGGATATGATCGCACATGGTAAAAAAGAGTGGACCCCTCTTATAAAGTCCTTCTACAAGCCTTTTCATGATCATGTTCAAAAGAAAGAAAAGAGCATCAAGCGATCGGATGTGGTCAATGAAGAATCAGATGAAATATGTGAAAAATGCGGGAGCAAAATGGTTATTAAACTGGGACGATACGGAAAATTTCTTTCATGCTCAAACTATCCGGAATGTAAAAATGCCAAACCTCTGCCCGGCAAAGAAGGAAAAAATCCAAACGAAAAACCCGAAATAGACGAAGCATTAAAAAAGAAATTAAAAGATAAAAAATGTGATAAATGTGGTGCTCCAATGGAGGTTAAAACCGGACGATACGGAAATTTCCTCGGGTGCAGCAATTATCCGGATTGTAAAAATATCCAGCCAATTATTAAATTTACCGGCGTTAAATGCCCGAAATGTAAAGATGGGCAATTAATTGAAAGACGAGCGCGCAGAAGCGGTAAAATATTTTACGGATGCAACAAGTTTCCCAAATGTAAGTTTGCCACATGGGACAAACCGACCAATAAAAAATGTAAAAAGTGCGGTGGCCTGATGGTAGAAAAAAAGGGAAAAATTGTATGCATGGAGTGTACAAAAAACTCAAAAAAAGCCAAGAAGAAAAAGAAATAACGCCCCACAAGCCCTGCGTATCAAACAAGGCGGAAACGTTGAATTACAAGGTGTTTTGTGGTAAAATAAAAAGAAATAAAAAACCCCTTTTCTTATGAAGACACTTATCACGTATTTTAAAACACGAGCCATTAAGCAAATATCGCAATGGCTTGTTATCGCCGCTCTTTCAATTCTTATTTCGGGAGCGTTTGCCGTTGCCGATGCATATGCGGCATTTACCTTGCCTAAAACAATAAATCCGCAATTGAATACTCCGTTGCTCATGACACTCGAAGATTTTGAGTGTGCCGATTTGCAAGGCGGTAGTGCGGGAACCTGTGACCTGGATGAAGGATGTATGGACTTTGAAAATGATCCTCCTTCAGCTTCGCTGGCAGCTGAAATATGCGCACCAACCGAACCGTTTACAGGGGACGAATTACAACCTTTTGAACTACACGGCTGGGTGTGGGACACCAACCTCGGCTATGTCAGTCTTCATTGTGATGAAAACGGAAATAATAACGGAGCAACCTGCGGCTCAATTGAATACGGCGTTACGCTGGATCTTACAACGGGTGACATGTCCGGCTGGGCATGGAGCGACAATTTTGGCTGGATCAGTTTCGGATGCCAAGACGGACTCAATCAGGGGCACGCTTGTGGCTCGGTCGACTACAGCACTACCATGGATCTTGCCATGGGAGAAACATTCGGCACGATAAGCGGATACGCATGGGCTGATACCGTTGGGTGGTTTGATTTTGAAACGGGAAACGCACATGCCAAAATACTCAGTTTAATGCTTCAACAAAGCAATGACGAAGTTGAGTGGGGCATTTGGACAAAAGCCGAAATTGAAGATGAAACAGACGAACGTGTTGTAGAAACAATGATAGAAGAAGGCAATCCTCCCATTATTACAAAAGACATTATGCCACTTGCCGATAGCAACAGCGGCTATGATATTTTTGTTCACCTTGTAGATATTACGGGAGCAACCATTGAAGATACGGGAGGAGATGTTGTTGTTGAAATAAGCACGGAATGGGACGACACCGTCAAATACGACCAAACCTCTTCCGAGGCAAGCAATGGGAACCCTCTTAATAACGGTCCGGCATACAAAGCCGGTCTGGACGTGGATGCACGGCCGTACACGCTCGAATTAAGCTCAACCGAGGCAACGACGGGCGGCGTAGTTAACTCATATCATGGCATTACAACGAGCAGAGCGCCAACAGATGGCGGTAATTGTTATGATGCAGATGGAGACGGCTCTTGTTATGGAGGAGAAGGAGATTTTCTTTATAAAGATTTCGGCGACAGTGTTGAACCAAACGTTTTAACCTATCTTGGAGCAAATGTTACGGTTACTATTCCGGCAACCGGCGAAACATGGTCGGAATTTATTTCGCCACTGCCACCGTATACCAGTGGCAGACGGCTGGATTTCAAACCGTTTATTGATATTCCAACACTGGATTACCTGTTTACTCCGGGCGATACCGACAGTGGTATTCCATTCATTCAGGCTATACGTAATAAAGTTGATGAATTTTATATAAATGCTACAGACAACGGTATCCCGGCAAATTATACCGTTGAGTTTGCCTTGTCGGAAGAAGATGAAGATGTCGAATATGTCTTTATTGATGATCTTGAAGAAAATTTCGAAAATGCAGAATCAACATTTACCTTAACGGATGTTGCCGCACTTGGTACACAACTACTCGCCATTCCGTATTCGATAGCAGAAGAAGATTTGGAGGCTGCCGTTCCGGGAGCAACGTTGCAAACAAAAGTAGACATCAACCCGAATCCTAGCGGTGTATTGACCAATTTAAAACCACATACGGTTTATTACAACAACGGTCTTCCACGAGTATTTGATTCTGAAATTGAAACGCAAAACGCGGAAATTATAAGTGGAAATGTCTTTTCTCCGGGAGCAAAAGATGTGGTAGAAGGGTCTAATGTCCCACTGTTTGGTGATACGGCAACGTATGTGCTGCGCACACAGATTTTGGAAGATGTAAGCGCCTTATTGCGAGGTGTCACCATGGAAACAGCAACACTGCCGGTAACCATTAACGATGGTACAACCCCGACGACACTCTATAAAAACGTGTTTAAAGACAACAGGCTGTATTACTTCGAAAATCAAGATGTAACCATTGAAAACCTTGGCAATCTTATCGCCGACGCAGACGGTAAGCCGATTACCATTATTCTTAAAGGTGGGGATCTCTATATACGAAGCAACATGGATTACAGCGATCAGGAACTTGGTTTTATTGTATTTGAATCTGATGAAGATACCGATCAGGCGACAAAAGGCGGCCGAATATATATTCATGCGGACGTAACCGACATGGTAAATGTCCATATGTTTAGTGATGGCCCGGTATTCCGCTACAACAACGATGTGTGTTATTACACGGGAACCTACGGTCCTTCCAACAATTTAACCGGGTTGCGAGAACCGAATTTTGTTGATACAAGCCGTCCATGCTCAACAGCAGGCAGTTTTCAGGAACCAACATCGGCTCTTTCAAACCAATTCTATCTTAAAGGAAACATGGCATCGTTTAATTGTCTTGGCTGTTCAACCGACTTGGATCCTTCGCGAGGAGACGGGAAAGCGTTGGGTGGGCCGAGCGCACGCAATTTCGCAATTGCACGATTATACGACTTGAATTATTTCAGTTACTTCAGAGAAGATCCGCTTAATCCGGGGTCATTTTCGGGAAATCGTTCAACCAATGTTGATACGCACCCGAATATTACCAATAAAGATAAAGCGGTGTACTTTGAATACTCAGCCGCTCCAACAGACTTACTTGGATTTAGGAACTTCTAACGCACACTTATTTACGTGCCTTTTTCGTTACCTGATATTCCAAATGCTTCCCCAAGAGAAGACGTGTTTGCGCATCAAGCGCGGGGATAGCGCTTAATAATACACTGGTTATCGGCACTAAAATCCATTGAAAAAAGAGTGAAATGGTATCGAGAAGCGATCGTTTCCCCTCTTTTTTGGGAACCATCACCAGACTGATAATCCCACACATAATAATTCCAATAGCGGCAATCGTAAGCAACTGACTGGTTATACGCGGCAAATTATACGCCAGCACCGAATCTCTAAATTCGGCATTCATAAGGGAGGGAAGCCACCCCGAAAACATAATAATAAGCGGGCCGGTTGCCCAAAAAAAGGCGTTTTCAAGGAAGAAAAAAATACGTTTTACTTTATCCCACCTGGAAATCTTTGGATGACGCGCAAGATTAATAGCCATAAAAGGAAAATCAACAACACCCCATGCCCATCTTCTAAGCTGCACATACTGACTTTTAAATGTCTCGATATAGGTATCATCCAAAACAGCATCCATATACACGGGTGTATAGATAGATGAAACGGTATGCTTTCCGTTATATTTTAAATACGCAGTCCAAAACTGACGTGAATCTTCGGGAATAATTGAAGGATCCCAGTAATTGGTGTCGAGCGCGGTCTCAAAACTCATGGAACGACTTGAAAAACTTTTATATTTCTTTT
>WJKT01000020.1 GCA_014728955.1 Candidatus Peregrinibacteria bacterium | reverse complement strand
CGATTATCTTGAGCAAGCTACTTTAAAGAAGGCAAAAGATCTTGGTCTTTCGTATATCAACATTGCAAAAACGCCGATTAATCCTGATTTACTAAAAATTCTTAAACCAACAACGGCACGTAAAGCAATGATGATGCCGTTTTTTCGAATAGGGAAAAGACTGCGTGTTGCGGTTGTGGATCCCGATAATTCCGAGACAAAACGTGTATTGAAAGAATTGAAAAAAAATAAATATCTTGTGAATGTGAATTTGGCTTCGGAAGCGGGGATGCAAGAGGTACTTAAGCTTTATGATTCAGATCAATACAATGTAAAAAAAGGACTCAAAACAACATACAAAGAAAAAGATGTTCAGGCATATGAAAAAGAATTGGTGGAATTAAGTGAGTTGAAAGATAAAGTGGAATCGGTGACCTCGGAAGAAGGACTGCAATATATCAATATGGGAGCAATGAAAACAGGTGCTTCGGATATTCACTTTGAACCGGATGCGAAAAGGGTACGGGTTCGTTTTAGAATTGATGGAGTATTGCATAAAGTGTTTGAACTGGATCCGGGAACGTATAAAAATTTAGCGAATCAAATTAAATATTTGGCAAAAATGAAGTTAAATGTAACGAATATTCCGCAAGATGGAAGATTTAGTTTTGACTTAAATAAAAGAAAAATTGATGTTCGTGTTTCTGATATTCCAACACAATTTGGTGAATCGTTTGTGTTTCGATTGCTTGATTCAGAAAAAGGATTGCTTTCATATGAAGAAATGGGGTTCAAGCATAATTATTTGAAAAAAATGCAGCAGTTAACGAAAATGAGTCATGGTATGATTTTATGTACCGGCCCGACAGGAGCAGGTAAAACCTCAACGTTGTATACGACACTGGATACATTTAATTCGCCGGAATCGAAAATTATTACCTTGGAAGATCCGATTGAATATAATTTGCCGGGCATTTCACAAAGTCAGATTAACGAAAAACGGGGATATAATTTTGCTGATGGGCTAAAGAGTGTGCTGCGTCAAGATCCCGATGTGGTTATGATTGGTGAGATTCGTGATATAGAAACAGCTGAAACGGCAGCACAAGCAGCGTTAACGGGCCACGTGGTGTTAAGTACATTACATACGAATAGTGCCGTAGAAACAATTCCGCGGCTTATTAATATGGGATTACCGCCTTTTATGGTTGCACCGTCCCTTAATACCATTATTGCACAACGATTGGTTCGTCGTGTGTGTGATCACTGCAAAGTGATGCATTCAATTCCTGAAGCAAAATTGAAAGATATAGAAAAAACGGTTGAAGCAATTAATAAAGTCCGGCCTGATCTGGACATTAAGATTCCCGATAAACTGCCACAGCCTGCGGGATGTGATAAATGTAGTCATACTGGATATAGCGGACGTATTGCTATACATGAAGTTATTAACTTTGATTATGAGATTCGCGATATGATTTTGAAAGAAGAAAGCAGTAACAATATTTTACTTGCGGCTCGAAGAAAAGGACTTCTTACGATGCGTGAAGATGGTATTTTGAAGGTTCTTGAAGGTATTACGACGCTTGAGGAAGTCTTTAGAGTGACGGGCGTGAATAAGTAGCGTAATAACGTCCTGTGCTATTTTTTTTGATGAGCTGTTCTATTTCAAGTTCGGTGATTTTTGTATTTAACGTTTTCGCATTTATTGGCAATTGTTGCATTATTTGTTCATGCGAGAGCGGTTCTTTTTCCAGCAGAGTAAGGATTGCTTTGTCCATTTTGGATTGAAAGGCTATAGCTTCCTGTTTTTTTACGGGAATGTCTAACGTCTTAATGATACTGCTTGGTTCGGAAACAAGTTGTGCCGATGCGTGTTCTATAAGAGCATTTGTTCCTGCCGATTTTTCTTGGTAAATAGTGCCCGGGACAGCCATGACTTCGCGTCCCTGATCGAGCGCGTATTGTGCAGTTATACGTGCACCGGACTTTTTCCCCGCCTCTATAATGACTGTTACAGCAGATAAGCCGGCTATAATTCTGTTGCGAAGAGGGAAATGATATTTTTGGGCTTTAAGATGGGGAGGATATTCGCTGACTAGACAGCCGTTTTCAATGATAGATTGGGTTAATTTTTTACGATAATACGGAATATGAAAATGACCGAACCCCAGAATGGCGATTGTTGGTAGGTTATTGGCGAGAGCTTGTGTATGGGCGGTTATATCGATGCCTCTGGCCAATCCGCTGACAATGCAAATATCATAGCGTGAGAATTCTTTAATAAAGTGCGTGGTTACCTGCTCTCCATAGGTGGACATATCCCTGGTTCCGACAATACTGACATTATGATGGTGTTCGGGCAATGTTCCCTGTACATAAAGAATAGGTGGTGGTAAATGTTTATTCATATTTCGAAGCAGAGAGGGGTATTGTGTATCGCGAAGCCCGATTGGCGTAATATGATGTTGCCTGAAGTTTTCAAAATCTGCGAACGGTTTGCCACTTTTTTTTAATTGCAAGAAAGCATGTTTGTATGGCCCACGGAGTCCTTTGTTGGCCAACTCTGATAACGATGCTTTCTCCCATGCATAGCGTACATCCGGGAAATGTTTGATAATAGTCCAAAAAGGTCGTGGAAGACCATTGAAAACACAATTCCACGCATGGTAATACTTGAGCATAATACAATGATTATTGTGCCCATTATCGTACGTGAAAAACTTAAAATATTTCTAAAAAATTTTTAAAATTTCATAGATCCAACGTGTATACCCGGAGCTTTAGTGATAGTCCCGATTTGTTGTGCTTTTATGCCGTGTTTTTCTGCGATTTCTATAGTTTTATCAACGTCGGGAGTAACCAATACCATGCCAATTCCCATATTCCATGTTTTATATGCCTCTTCGTCTGATACATTGCCAATTTCTTGTAATGTTTTCATTGG
>WJKT01000019.1 GCA_014728955.1 Candidatus Peregrinibacteria bacterium | reverse complement strand
GTATAAACGTTATAACAGCTTATTTATACCATGTTTGCGCCACCCAAAACAACTACGAATTCTCCTTTTGGTTTACGATGCTCGTAATGTTTTTTTATCTCACCAATCGTTCCCCGGATAAATTCTTCATGTATTTTTGTTAATTCTCTGGCTATCACCAATTTCCGCTCAGGATCCAGGTATTCATTTAACTGATGTAATGTTTTAACAATACGATGTGGCGATTCATAAAACACCACCGTTCGCTTTTCTTCTTTTAATGATGTAAGCAGTGTATGTCTTCCTTTTTTTGTAGGGAAAAACCCAAGATACAAAAAAGTGTTAATAGGCAACCCCGAAGCGGTTAGTGCAGTTAAAAATGCACTCGGCCCGGGAATTGGTATAATGGTAATACTATGCTCCAATGCCGCTTGAATAAGAGAATAGGCGGGATCCGAAATCCCCGGAGTTCCCGCATCAGAAATCAATGCAACATTTTTTCCACTTTTTAATGCAGTTATAATTTTATCTACTTTTGTTTTTCCGCTATGCGCATGAAAGCTTATCGCTTTGGTTTCTATTGCGTACTTTTTCAAGAGAATACCGGAATGTCTTGTATCTTCAGCCGCTATCAAGTCAGCGCTTTTCAACACTTCTAGAGCCCGTATTGTTATATCATCCAAATTTCCTATTGGCGTAGAAACTATATGTAGTGCCATAGTGTTTTATTTATATGCTTTAGAACTCACCGTAATATGAGGTTTATTAAAATAACGGGGCTTTACCAGAGAAACGTGTTTATAGTCCGCCCGTTTTGCCACAAGGAACGCTCCTAATCCGGGAAGAGCCTCTTCTTCAATATATCGGCAACCGCTCGAAACAATAGCATCACGATCTTTTGTGCGCAATTGTCCGGCAATATTCATGCCCGGCTTCAATAGTGAAAAAAATGCATCATCTTTATGAAGTTTTCCTTGATAGAAAATCATATTTCGCCCCGCATACAACGCATAATTTTTGCTTCTAAACTCCCAAAAATCGATAGTCGGCACATCAATAAGCGGTATTTGCAAACCATATGCCAGCGCATTGGCAATGGCTATTGAAACACGCAATGCGGTAAAGGGCCCGGGACCTGAAACAACAGCAATTTCATCGATAGTTTCCCACGACATACCATTGCGATCAAGCATAGATTGAAGACGAGGAAGCAATGTCTCCGCCTCATTTTGCACAGCGGGCCATGATCGCTCATCAACAACTTTATTGTTATCAATAAAAGCATTATACGTCCGATTTGTAGCGGTATTTAATCCCAGCAGCATTTTTTTGTGATAAACTTAACGTGTGTTAAATTATACAGAACTTTGTTAGCGAGTAAAATCAATGACCCAAAACTTTCCTGTCCCACTCAAGCAAAAGTCATTAAAAAAAGCGAAAAAACTGGATATTCATCCCGAAGATATTGAAGAACAGTTTATACGCGGCGGTGGCCATGGCGGGCAAAAAATCAATACTTCGGCCAGCACCGTACAGCTTAAACATCTCCCGACCGGAATAGAAGTTCGATGCCAGGAACATCGTGAACAAGCACAAAACCGAATGACTGCATATCGTCTTCTTATCGACAAAATTGAAGACCATGTGAAAGGTAAAAAATCGGAACGGGCACAAAAAATATATAAATTACGCAAACAAAAAAAACGACGATCAAAACGTGCTAAAGAAAAATTACGTGAAATAAAAAAACGAAGAGCCGAAAAAATTCGCAGAAGAAAGCCCGTTGACTTGTCTGACGAATTCCATTAACATCCTACAGGTTTTAGTATAATCGTTCCACTCTATTACCCGTGAGGACGATTATCAAGACCACTCTAATGTTATTTGACAGTTTGCTTCTACTTTTTGCTGCGTATATAGCGTGTGGCATATATACTTTTTTTTCAGCATACCACTGCCACGTATGGAGGATTACTATGACTACAACTACGACTGCTACTGAAACAACTCGTGAATTTCCAAAACGTTCAAATCTCATTGTTTTTGACAAAACCGGAAACGAACTGTGCATCCCGTGCATTATCGATGTACAAGAAGTAAATCCAATTACGGCCCAAGTACCTGAAAATCCAAAATTTCGTATTAAATCTCTTGATATACGAAAAAAACATGGGGCTGCATTGGAATTTTATTTTAAACCGAGCCTGCAGCACACAAACCATCCGGACTTCTTTAAACATTTCATAAAAAAGTTACCAAACCATATTTTAGTGCCGGCAACCTACCGAAATGCCCGAGCTGACAACCGAGAAGGCGTTTATAACTTGCCTCTTGCAGCAGGATGGCTCAGAGTATCAACCGATGGGAAACTTTATCTTGAACGTGATGGGGAGCCTACGAAACAAGTATCTCCACGCAATGTTTCGGAATCCGTAATCAGCATTGCAACGAAAATTCAAGAATTATATGAAGAAGTAACCAAAGATCATTAGAACACGTGCCCTCCCGATGTTTATCCACATGAACATCGGAAGGGCTTTTTTTATATAACAAAAAACCCGATATACCATATAAAATATACCGGGTTTTTTTGCAAACAATTTATTTCATTTCACATTTTTTTGTTGCATGTGCCCATCCGACAAGGAGTCCAGAAAGACCAACTAAAATGTAAACAACAAGTTCAACCGTCGGCATTGATCCAAAGATCAAATTTACCAAATTGAGATTGGTTTCAGCGAATCCACCGATACCAACAAGTCCCCAGTTGAGGGCTCCTACAACGGTCAGGAACATTGCAAGGGTACCAAGAGCTTTCATAAGAAAGGTGTTAAGTATTTACTCAAAATATACCACACCCTTCCGACAAATAAAACATAAAGGGTTACGCGCTCTTTTTCATCTAGAATTTATATGCAAGAAGCGTTATACCCGACGCCACCAGAAAAATTCCGATAATCTGCACCACGCTCAGAGATTCCTTCAAATACAAGACCGATAACAGCGATATAAGAAGAAACCCACCGGACGTCCAGATAGGATACACAATCGATATATTGATTTTCGTCAAAATAATAATGTACAGAAAAATATTAATGGCAAACAAAAAAATGCCAAATAGTAAATAATAATTCGTGATAAATTTCACAACAAAGTCGGTTATGCTTAACCCGCTTATCGATCCGAGTTTAAGCGCACCCAATTTCATCATAATGTTTGCACAAGCATTTAATACAATGGCGAAAGCCAACAGTCCATATTTCATATCAATAGTAATAAAGAAAATACGTATTATAGAGTATCCATGCGACAATACTTATCAGCATCCACGGATCTTTTATCACAATAATTTCCGGTGATTCACCCAAATTATAGCGATATACCAAATATAAGTATCGCATAATACCAAAAAGAACAAAGAAAAAAGCAAAAATAAGAGGGGTATTTCCAAAAGAAACCAAATAAAAACTATACGACATCAAACAAAACGTAGTTGAAATCGTCAGCATATGATCCAAAAAAGCATTGTTATATAAATGCATTACTTTTCGTGAAGCGTTTTTACCCAAAGCGTTGTATTCCGAACGCCTTTTTGCAATAACCAAAAACAGCGCCAAAAAGAAGGTGCATAAAATAATCCAAACCGACAATTCAATGGCAAAAAATGTACCACCCGCATAAATACGCAATACATACATAAAAGCTACCATGAAAATATCCACAATCGGCTTATGCTTAAGCCAAAAACTATAAAGAACATTGAGTAGCACATACCCGCCCAATACCGCCTGTGTACCAACTGGAAACGAAAACAATAGAAGCCCACCAATACCCAAAAGTACAATCATCATAACAACAGCACGAGCAACACTAATGTTACCCGAAGCTATCGGACGACTTTTTTTAATCGGATGCATGCTGTCTTCATACCTATCGCGAATATCATTCAGAATATAAATAGCGCTGGCAAGCAAACTGAACGCAACAAAAAGGTAAATTCCCGGTATAAGCTTGTAAACGTTAAAAAACGATCCCGCAAAAAACAATGGAGCAAACACTAACACGTTTTTAATCCAGTGATGAGGCCGAGCCAATCGTATATAAGGAAAAACATGTATAGCCAGCCAAAACAGCGCATCATCAAAACGATGAACAAGTTTGGTTAATGCTGAGTCACGTTCAGAAACAAGGCGTTTCACCTTTATAAATGAAACCCGTAATCTTTTTGCAAACCACCCATCGGTAATAAGTTTATCCCCTATGACAATCATGATTTCACGTGATGCATCTTGCAGTTTACTGCCTTTAATCATCTTAGTGCTCGGTTTTTGATGAGGTGTAGCGATATAATCAACTCCCAATTGTTTACTGAGCCGCTTAACCCTTTCCTGATCCGGAGTATTTGAACATAAAAAAATCCGGTTGTTTTTTTTCTTTATTTCTTGGACTTTATCGTAACTACCATCAATATCATCTTGAGAGTCAAATACAATCGTTCCATCAATATCAAGCAATACGATTGAGTCGGCAAACGTTATCTCCAGATCTTTAAAATACACTGTACTCATTTATTTTCGTTTCATTAACTGATAAGCCCCATAATGTCGTAGCTGACTAAAATTATCATCTATATAGTCGTCAATCAGCGTCACGTCCGTACCAACACAACTTTCATTGGGTTCGCAATAAAAATAATCCCACAAGACGACGTAATCAACCTTTTCCAATTCACCTATAATTTCACGCTGCACCGGAACGGTATTTGCCACGCCCGGATGAAGCTCATGATATCGAGTCGCGATCGGATTTGGCAGCATAAAATACAGCATCGAATTATTGATAAACAAAGTGCTGTGATCAGCTAATCCAATATAAAGAGGTTCATTTTTATCGACTGTTTGCAAAACATCATCTCGCAAACGTTCAAGATTATCGTTATGCTCGGAAACCGGAAGCGGCATCTCATAATATGAGTACACACGCATAGCCGTCGGCTCTGTATATGAGCGTAAAAAATATGTTTTAAAAGGATAATAGAACAGAAGTAGCGGAACAATAAATACAGCTATATAAAGCCGTTTATCTTTAATGGCGCCTGTAATAATAACATAGTAAATAAAGGCCAAGCCAAGAATGTTGATTCCAACCAGATGAGGAAAGTCGGTTCGCTGAAACAAATAGGGTAAACTTCCCATACAGAGTATGAAAAAAACAATAAATTGTTTTTGTATCCGTTTATATTTTGTAAGGAGCATGCCACCGATAAACACACCGATAACCACTACCCAGAAATACCAATTCACAATAAAAGAGAGAGTCCCTCCAATCCCCTTCCATGGGGACAGAATCGAAGGAAGCAACAATTGTCTTTGGGCAACAAACCCGCCAAAAAACGGATAATACAATGTTTGTTGCACATAGGGCAGTAATGCTCCGTTTATGCCCAACCATATCAATATTGGAATATACACAATTAAAAAACCGCATGCCATTTTGGCATTCATCATTATAATTTTTTTCATTTGTTTCCCATACAACAAAAACGTACTTACAAAAGCTACAAAACCAATCAGTAAGCCAAAATCAAGACGTGTTATGAATGTTAATCCCACCAATATCCCCACTACATACGCCCATCTGCCCGATTCTTTTTTTCGTCCAAGAAGATATGTAATAAGTGTGATTGATATAATAAGCAACCCATGAAAAAGCTTCATAGGACTCATAAATAAAAGGAACGTTAACGCGGCAAATCCCGCCATGAGTCGGCCGGTTTTCATTCTAAACAACAAATATAAAGCTCCTAAATTAAAGAAGCCCAAAGCACTTGCATATAAACGCTCAACCATTATGCTTTCTCCCCCGATCTTAAATATCCCCGAAAGCATAAGATAATTAAACGGTTGATAAAGCGCCCAAAAATCACGATATGGGACTTCGCCTTGCGCTATACGTTTGGCACCGGTAACCAAAAACCCTTCATCGTATACATTCAGCGGTTTGGTCAGCATATAGGCGCTTGGCAGCATATAGGTAACAACATACAGTGCCAGCCCAAAAAGCGCTGCAACCACAATTATTTCTATATACAACCGCTTGTGCCTTTTGGTACACAGTTTCATAAATCGTTATGCCTTTATACGTGCGCAGATAATATCATAGCTTTTATGAAGTTGGAAGAAGAGAGCTGAGGGAGCACGAGTGGAGCTGCACTTATAGCGAAGTTCGGACTTATTTTGCAAAACGCTGTTGCAGGCGTGCGGTGCGGCCGGCCACCGCGCGCCTGAGATGAGAAGGTGAAAAATGCGCCGCCCGAGGTTCGGGGGCGGGCGGCGCAGGAAAAGCCACGCTCAAATCTCCGCCTTTTTCGGGGTGGAATTATTAACATCGCTTAGAACGTTCGCACCAACTTTGCATTGCCTCTTCTCCAAGGCTATCTAACAAACATTGAGTAGTTAGCGTGCCCGTAGAACAAACATCTATTTTACAAGCAGATTCCTCCTTGCATATATAATCAATTTCCATGATTTCTATCTTTGCTCCACCATAGCCTCCTGATTCCGTAAAGGGAGCCGCTAACAAGTATGTGACTGTTGGTGGTGATATTCTCATTTGTTCCCAAAGTATAATTTGTTCGTTACCACCTTCAAAAGATTCTGAACCAATTGTCGCTAAAGTTATTGGATTTAACAAATCGACTTCTAGGTTAATTGGATTCTTACTGCTGAATGCACCTCCTAGCTTGCTAGTTTCTTCTACATCAAGTTTATTTGCACTTTTTCTTGAGGAATTTAATATTCCGCTTTCTTCACCAAAATTTAGAGACAAAAATCTAAGGCCATCACCTATTGTTTCACCACGAATTTTTAGTTTTACGGAAGTAAAATCACCACCTATCGTTAGCCTAATTGCTTCATTTTGGTATGACGACC
>WJKT01000004.1 GCA_014728955.1 Candidatus Peregrinibacteria bacterium | reverse complement strand
TAATACGATCTCCGCTAGTCAGCCTCCTGTCTGTTGGCCTCATAACACAACGGTTAACGAGTGGTGTACATAAATATTGCATATCAGTTGTGTATTCGGCCAAGGACGGGTCTGCTATTATCTCTGTCGTCTAGCGGTCATGGCCTTTCACTTACCGTATATTATCTTGTAATAGTGAGTTTTTTGCATTTGCAAACACGCTCTAACTTTTTAATATGCATGACGCGAGACACCGGCAAAATCCGGCTGTTTTCTGAAAATTTACAGCCGTATTTTGCCGGTGTCTCGCGCATACAATCTGTTCGTTAGCTGGGATCTTTTAAATGCTAAATATGAGTCCGCTCTAAAAAGCCGATTTTGCATAAATTGACATAAAGAGAACATTTTCAGGTTCTTTGAAATTTTTGGCATAGAAAGCTACTACGCACCTTACAATCTTGCATTTCACGGTATCAACGGCGGTTGTAACAGCCGAAAACAGGGCACATATCCTCGCAAGGGAGGGAATCAGGTCAGGGTTTGCCATAAGATGGCGGAATATTCTCCCAAAGTTGATCCCGATCGACATAGCAAACGCAAATAATATTGTTTTGAACTTTCCTCGAAGTCGTAATTTGCCTTTGTGATTGAAAGCCATCGTGTACTCTTTTACCGTCGCTTCTATATTTGGCCTGATTTTCCGACGTTCAGGAGGCAATAACTCAATAGCATGAGTACGTTCTTGCATCTTCACCATTTCATGCGTGAAATAAAACACCCTGTAATTGTTTTGGATAATTGCCGGACAACTTTCGGTATGCTGACATTTGGAACATACTTTCAAGTCAAAACATGCCTTTAAACGAGTTTTCGTTTCCTGAGATTGAACCGTTTGTTGCGGGCAAGAAACTTGATAGTGTTCATCGTCTGTTCTCTTTATTTTCATTGGAACTTCAGCAACTCGACCCCGGGCCGCAGTTTGAATGTGATTGATCTTATTTGTATCCATTTTTTTGTCATTGTCACTGCTGCCATAGCCACCATCGGTGTGCATTTCGTTTAGATCATCGCATTTTTTTTTAATCTCGTCAATACGATTATTGAGAATGGTGCTGTCGTCTGTATTGTTGGGTTCTACCGCAACATCGGTAATAAGATTGAGAGCATTTTCCGGATTTGCTGTTTCTGTAATGTTAACCACCTGGCCCCGATAATTATCACCCCGTTTGGTGCGGAATGTTGCATCGATATCGTCAGGGGATTGCAATGAGGACGATGTCAGTTCCCTGGAATCTCGTACCGTGATTTTATCTGCAACAATGCAAAAATGCTCATTGAAAACGCGTTCGAATATCTCAAAGATTTCAGTATTACGGTATGACGATTTTAACAGCTCATAAAGGCCATGATACATGTCCGCTATTTTTTGAAGTTCGTGCGGAATATCTGATTTGTTCAACCCATAAACAAATGCGCTCGATGTATTCTTGACATAAGGAGTAAAGGTGTCTTTCCAGTTCCGCTTATCACTATCGGAAAGAACCCGGTACACTCGAATAAGCACCTCAACCAGAAGTTGTGTGCGGCTGTAAGCGCGGATATTGGACATGGCCTGGAACGAATCCATACGCTGAATGTCAGTCTTGATCTTGAGCTTTTTCAACTGAGCCTCGGTAAGACTGTCGAATATTTTTTCAATGAGATTTTCACCGGTCGTGACAAAATGATTGAGGAGGCGATTCTGAAAGTTGAAGAATGTTGCCGGGCAAAAAGGGGTGTCTTCCAGATTATGCAAACCAAGAGCTGTACGTGTACGAAGATCAAAATCGATTCTTTCGAACAGGTCTTCCGTTGTCCAGCCTTTTTTCAGATACAGAATTAAAGCGGAAACCAGGGCATTCACCGGTGCATTAGGACGACTTCCCTTATCAGAAAAGAGAACAGCAAAGTCATTTTCCTTAATGTTGCAGTAAATAAGCTCATAGAAAAATGCGTAAGATGACGACCGCAGCTTTTTACGCTTTGATTTGGAAAGCTGGGATTCTATGCCAAAAAGATCTTGTTGCATATGCGATTTGTTTTCCAGGAACATGTTAGGCCTTTGTTTGGTTAACTACTTTGCAAATCAAAGACTTAACATAATTCATGAATGGCCTTTTGTCAAGTCTATTCTTTGTTTTTAACATGCTTTTTTATGCAAAATTGCTGTTTATAAACTTTTTAGAGTGAACTCAAAATTCGGAATTATGCAAAAAGAGGATAAAAATTCGTGTTAAAAAGGGTGGACATAATGTCCCTCCAAAGGATATTGAAAGAAGATTTTCTAGAAGCTTAACGAATTTCTGGAAAAATTATAAGTCATTAGCTGATGAGTGGCAAATTTTATATAATGGAAAAGATAGACCGATCGAAGTTGCATTTAATGAAGGTAAAGAAATTATTGTAACAGATGAAACTTATTACAAAATTTTCAGGAATATTTCAAAATGAAAAAGCAAAAAATGGGTAAGCTTTCTAATAT